>JAGLSE010000054.1 GCA_023135905.1 Candidatus Omnitrophota bacterium | reverse complement strand
CATATTTTAGGCTCATCCATGATAAAATTAACTGTTAAAGAAGATTCCACTGAGAAAATATGTATTTTTTCCGGAGATATAGGAAGAGGTCATCAGCCTATATTAAATGATCCGTCTACTTTTAAAAAAGCTGATTATATATTTATGGAATCAACTTATGGAAATCGTCTGCATAAAGACCAAGTTTCAATTTTGGATAAGCTTCAAGAAGTAATCATAAACACTAAGAATTCCGGAGGGAACATTGTTATACCTGCATTTGCTATAGAAAGAACTCAAGAACTTCTGTATTTTCTTAATCAATTATTACTTGAAAACAAAATACCTCATATTTTCGTATTCATGGATAGCCCTATGGCTAATAAGGTTACTCAAATCTTTAAAAAATATTCATCTTATTTTGATAAAAAAGCCAGTTCTTTTATAAATAACGGAAAATCACCTTTTGATTTTTATTTACTTAAAACTATTGAGTCTATTCATGAATCTAAAGCTATTAATTACATTAAAGGCACCTCCATAATACTATCCGGCTCAGGTATGTGTACTGGGGGTAGAATTAAACATCATCTTATTAATAACATTGAAAAGCCTGAAAGCACTATACTTTTTGTAGGTTATCAAGCAAAAGGAACATTGGGACGAGAAATTCTTGAAAAACCAAAAGAAGTTAGGATTTTAGGTAAAAAATATAAGGTTAATGCTAAAATTGAAAAAATGAACGGTCTTTCTGCTCATGCGGATAAAAACGAATTATTAAAATGGGTTCAAAGTTTTAAAATTATTCCGAAAAAATATTTATTATACATGGAGAAAAAAACGCGTCGCATCAATTTGCAGAAACATTAAAATCTAAAATTGATACCGAAATAATCGTACCTGACTATTTACAAAAATTTATTTTATAAGTTCATGTTTAAATATACCTAATATTTTCTTAAAATATAAACCTTGAATATTTCTATGAATTAATTTTATGTATATATTTTTTGAAAAAAAATTATGGTGTGGTAGAATAAGGACTAGTTTATCAAAATATTTTATAGTTACTAACAAAAGGAGGGTAATATGGTAAAAAAAGACCCATTAAGAGAAGTAGTTGACAAAATTTGGCCTAAAACTAAGAAAGAATTGGAAAAAGACGTAGAAGGAGCATTAAAACTTTTATCTAAAGGAAAAGAACATCTTATGAATATTTCTGATAAAAGTATTTCAAAAACAAAAAAAATATCTTTGGGGTTTAAAAAAGAAAAATTATATTACAAGTTAGGTAAACTTACAGCAAATACACCTAAAACTCAATGGAAAGATACTCAGAAAATAAGTTTATTGATTAAGGAAATTAAAGAAATAGATAAATCAATGAAAAAGATATAATCACAAATAATAAAAATCTTTAGTAACACAAATTGTAAAGGGGGGGAGGAAATACATTTTATGGAAATTAATTTGACATTAAACAATTTTGAAACTGAGGTAATCAAATCCGAAATACCTGTAATTGTTGATTTTTGGGCTCCGTGGTGTGGACCTTGTAAGTCTATTGCCCCGCATATTACTCAACTTGCAATCGATTTTAAAAATAAGTTGAAAGTATGTAAATTGAATATTGATGAAGCAGGTGAGATTGCAACAAAATACACTGTTATGAGTATACCGACTCTTTTGATTTTCAAAAATGGTAAAGTTATGGAAAAAAAAGTAGGCGCTATGAACAAAGATAGTTTAGAAAAATTTACACAACCTTATTTGTAATAATAATTTAATTAAATTATTAGAATATAAGGTTTAATTAAAAAATACTTGATATAATACCTATATCTTGCTATAATTTTACAACTTTTACGGGCCCGTAGCTCAGTTGGTTAGAGCAGTTGACTCATAATCAATTGGTCCGGGGTTCAAATCCCTGCGGGCCCATTTAAAAGAAAAAAAAGATCATTGATAATCAGGGCCATAAAAGGATTTGAAGCACGGACCAAATGAGGAGCATAAGCTACGGGTTGGAGGTTAAAGCCTATTTTTAAAATAAAAAGATACAACCTGTTTTTAGATTATGGGCACATAACTCAGTTGGTTAGAGTGCTACGTTCACATCGTAGAAGTCGCCCGTTCGACCCGGGCTGTGCCCATATAAATTGTTTGCTGATGAAATTAGGAGATATTTAATGAGATTAAAAGAAGAGCTATTACAACTTGTGCAATTACAAAACATTGACTCCCAAATAAAAAAACTAAAAGATGATATTGAAATTAAAAAACCTGCTCAACTTAGCCATTTAAAAAAAGAATTTGAAGAAATTAAAAGTAAGTTTGCTATTTCAGAAACAAAGCTGAAAGAACTTCATTTAAAGAAAAAAGAAAAAGAACTCGATTTAGCTCAAAGGGAAGAAAATCTTCTAAAAACTCAGGGACAACTTTATCAGCTTAAAACAAATAAAGAGTATCAAGCTAAACTCAACGAAATAGCATCTGTTAAGTCTGATATTTCTGTGTCTGAAGAAGAGTTGCTTATAAAGCTTGAGGAAATAGATGATACAAAAAAACAAGCGGAAATAGAAAAGGGACAATTGGACGAAAAAGAAAAAGCTTTTAAAGAAGAAGAACTTAAAATTCAAGATCAAATTAAAATAGTCGCTATTGACGTGGATAAATTAAGAGCGCAACGTGATACATTTAAGCAAAATTTAGATAAAAAAATACTTTCTACGTATGAAAATTTGTTAGATATTCGTCAAGGATTAGCCGTTGTCCCTGTAATTAATTACAATTGTGGAGCTTGTCACCTTCTGCTTACACATCAAAAAGTAAATGAGATAAAAATGTATAAACATCTTGTTTTATGTGATAGTTGTGTTCGTATATTTTATATACCTGATGAAACAGATAAATGATTAAAATTTATATTGATGGCTCTTCTATTGGAAATCCCGGAAAAAGTGGAATTGGATATCTTATTTATCGGGATAATGAAGTTATTAAAAAAGAAAGTACCTATTTAGGTATTCAATCTAATAATTTTGCTGAATACATGGCTTTAATTTTTTCTCTTATTGAAGCCATAAGTTTAAATGAAAAAGATTGTTTTGTTTTTACTGATAGTCAATTGTTGTGTGAACAGATAAATGGGAATTATAAAGTAAAAAGTCAAAATATTCAGCCTCTTTTTACTTTATCAAAAAAACTAATTTCAAAATTTGATAATTTTAAGATAGAACATATCGGCCGTGAATATAACAAAGAAGCTGATAAATTGGCTAGAGAATCTACTAGCTTTTTAATATAAATTAAGTTAAAGCTCAAATTTTCAAAAAAATAAAAAATTATTAAGAGGAGGTAAATTATGAGCGGTCATTCAAAATGGGCAAGTATTAAGCATAAAAAAGGTGCCACTGATGCAAAACGTGGTCGAATTTTTACTAAATTAATCCGAGAGATTACAGTAGCCGCTAAAGACGGTGGAGGGAATATTGAAACTAATCCAAGTTTAAGAGCTGCCATAATTAGGGCTAATGATGCTAATATGCCTAAAGATAACATAGAAAAAGCTATAAAAAAAGGAACGGGTGAACTTCCGGGAGTAGTATATGAAAATTGTTCTTTTGAAGGATACGGACCAGGTGGTGTAGCTATAATTGTAGAAACTCTTACTGATAATAAAAATAGGTCAACTGCTGAAATTAGAAATATATTTTCAAAAAGAAATGGAAATATGGCAGGAGCCGGAAGTGTTTCTTGGATTTTTACATCTAAAGGATATCTTTTAATAAATAAAACTGAAATAAATGAGGATGATTTATTTTCTATAAGTGTTGATGCCGGTGCTGAAGATGTAAGGGTTGGCGATAAAAATTATGAAATTTTTACTGAGCCTAAAGATTTTGAAAATGTTAAAAATGCGTTAAAAGCAAAAAATGTTACTTGGGAAACTTCGGATTTAACCAAGATTCCTAATTCCACTATAAAAATACTAG
Organism: Candidatus Omnitrophota bacterium; assembly: GCA_023135905.1. Classification (GTDB taxonomy): domain Bacteria; phylum Omnitrophota; class Gorgyraeia; order Duberdicusellales; family 4484-171; genus JAGLSE01. The sequence goes on along the minus strand of JAGLSE010000054.1, from coordinate 9,536 downwards.
GTAACGAAGCAAAACAATTGCTTGGTCTTATGGAAGCGCTAGAAGATCAAGATGATGTTCAAAAAGTGTATGCTAATTTTGATATACCTGATGATGTGTTAGAAAAAATAGCTCAAGACATGTAATATGATAGTTTTGAGTATTGATATCGGATTAAAATGTTCTGGATATATTGTAGGAGAAGTTGATAATTTAAAAATTAATCTTTTAAAAGAAAATGAAATAAAACCGAGGGTTGATAAATCTCTTGCTCAAAAATTAAAACTTATTTATGATAACTTAGAAAAAGAAATTAATAGTTATCGCCCTCAAGCAGTTATTGTTGAAAAATTGTATTCCCATCATAAGCATCCAACTACATTAGGTGTATTATCCCATGTAAGAGGTATAGTATTGCTTCTTGCTGAACAGTATAGAATTAACATCTATGAATTTTCGCCGAAACGTGCTCGGAAATCTTTTTTAGGAAATGGAAATGTAAACTCTGTTCAGGTAAAAAAAATGGCTGAAAATGTCACTGGTGAAAAGTTCAAATCAGTCCATACAGCTGATGCTTTTTCTCTCATCGCGGCATTTACTCATGATCAAAAGGTAAAGAATCTTTTACCAAAAGAATCAAAAGATATTGTTAACAAATCTGATATACAGGCTCTTTTAAAAAAAATTAAAATTAAATGATTTATAAACTAAAAGGTAAACTTGTTCAATGTGAAGAAAATACTGTTATTTTAGAATTAACAGGAATTTTTTATAAAATAAATATTCCAAAAACTGTATATGATTTTTTAAGTAATGAAAAACTTGAAAATGTTGAATTAATAATCTATCATTATTTAAATATTGATAAAAATAGAGGTATCCCAGTTTTAGTAGGGTTTCTCGAAGAATTAGAACGAGATTTCTTTGAAAAGTTTATTAGTGTTTCTGGAATAGGACCTAAAGCTGCCTTACGTGCTTTTGATAAACCTGTCTCTACTATCGCAAGAGCTATAGAAGAAGGTGATATGAGTTTTTTACAATCACTAGCCGGTGTAGGAAAACAAAAAGCTAAACAAATTATAGCTCATCTTCAAGGTAAAGTTGGTAGATTCGCGTTAATAAGAGAAAAAGAAGATAAACATAGCGAACCGTCTAAAAACATTATTGTTGAAGAATCTATGAAAATTTTAAAACGGCTTCAATATAATACAAAAGAATCTGAAGTTATGATCAAAAAAGTTTTAACATCTAATCCGCAAATAAATAGTGTTGAAGATTTTCTTAATGAAATTTATAGACAAAGAATATAGTTTATAGTTTAATAATTAAACTTATGGATATTGAAAAAACAAAATCTATCATAGAATCGTTATTGTTCATTAATGAACGGCCTATTGAAATAAATGAACTTAAAGATGTTTTAATGGATGTTAACAAAAAAGAAATAATTGAAGCCATTGAGCGATTAATGTTTGAATACACTCAACGTAAATCTGGTATTTGTATTGTTAAAGTAGCCGGCGGATATCAAATGTGTTCTACCCCGGATAATGAAACCTGGATAAAACGGATGTATCAGGAAAGAAGCAAACAAAAGCTTTCTACCGCTTGTTTAGAATCTTTAGCTATTATTTCGTATAAACAACCCGTAACCCGTATAGAAATAGAAGCGATAAGAGGTGTAAATATTGACGGAGTAGTAAAAAAACTTTCCGATTTAGGTTTAATAAAAATAGCTGGCCGAAAAGACGTTATTGGTAAACCTTTTTTGTACATTACAACACGCAAATTCTTAGAATATTTCGGAATTAATTCTATAAAAGACCTACCCAAATTAGAAGAATTTATTTCCTTAGCAGAAGATAAAAAAGTGGTTTCAGATAACAAATCGCAGGAAATATCTTGCAGTAACGCTGAATTGGATATAAAATTAAAATCCAAATTGGATGTAGAATCAATAAACCAATGGGATATTAATTCAACTAAAAAAATAACCGATAAAAATCAATTAAATATTAATAAGGAGGAATAAAACAAATGAAACATTATTTTGCTTCTGAATCAGTTACTGAAGGTCATCCGGACAAGGTATGTGATCAGATTTCTGATGCCGTTTTGGATGCTGTATTATCAAATGATCCTAATGGACGTGTAGCTTGTGAAGCCTTAGCTACTAGAGGGTTCATAATGGTTGCCGGTGAAATAAGCACCAATTGTTACGTTGAAGTTCCTAAAGTCGTTAGAAATATTTTAAAAGAAATTGGATATAACGATCCTGCTGGAGGATTTGATTATGAGAGTTGTGGTGTTGTAACAGCTATTCAAGAACAATCGCCTGACATTGCGTTAGGTGTTGATACTGGAGGAGCAGGTGATCAAGGATTAATGTTTGGATTTGCTAATTCTGAAACACCTGAACTTATGCCGTTGCCTATTATGCTTTCTCATAGACTTGCTCGTAGGCTCGCTCAATTACGTAAAGATAAAATACTACGTTATCTTAGGCCCGATGGGAAATCACAAGTATCTGTTGAATATAAACAAGGTGTTCCAAAAAGGATTGATGCTATTATTATTGGTGCTCACCATGATCAAGAAGTTAAAACCGCGGATTTAAGAGAAGATATTAAAAAATTAGTAATTGAATATATTGTGCCTAAAAACTTAATTGATAGCGATACTAAAATTTTTATTAACGGTACCGGAAGATTCGAGATTGGCGGTCCGGTTTCAGATACAGGTGTTACTGGAAGAAAAATAATTGTTGATACTTACGGAGGATTTGCTCGTCACGGCGGTGGAGCTTTTTCCGGTAAAGATCCAACGAAAGTTGATAGGTCAGCATCGTATATGTCTAGATATATTGCGAAAAATATTGTAAAAGCTGGTATTGCAACTACTTGTGAGGTTCAGCTTTCTTATTGTATTGGTATTGCTGAACCGGTATCTGTTAATGTTAATACTTTCGGAACAGCAAAAATTGAAGAGAATAAAATAGCTAAAGCAATAAGGGAAATATTTAAACTTACTCCCGGAGGAATAATTGATGAGTTAAAATTGCTTAGGCCGATATATACAAAAACAGCGGCTTATGGTCATTTTGGTCGAGAAGAAGAAGGTTTTACTTGGGAAAATACTGATAAAGTTGATATCTTGAATAAAACCCTCAAATAAAAATAAATTTTATTTGAAATTTTATAGTAATAACTACTACTGTTTATTTAAGTTATTTAAAGGAGGAAATTATGCCTGTGACATCAAATGATTTTAAAATTAAAGATATTAGCCTGGCAGATTTCGGGCGACGAGAAATATGTATTGCTGAACATGAAATGCCTGGTCTTATGGCAATCAGAAAAAAATTTGAAGGTAAAAAACCTCTGGATGGAGTCCGTATAATGGGGTCTCTTCATATGACCATTCAAACAGCTGTGCTTATTGAAACTTTAGTAGATCTTGGCGCTGATGTAAGATGGTCAAGTTGTAATATTTTTTCTACTCAAGACCATGCGGCTGCAGCTATTGCTAAAGCTGGGGTTCCAGTATTTGCTTGGAAAGGTGAAACTCTTGAAGAATTTTGGTGGTGTACTGAACGTGCTATTTCTTTTCCTGACGATAAAGGGCCTCAACTAATTGTTGATGATGGTGGGGACGCTACTTTAATGATACATTTGGGTGCTGCCGCGGAAAAAAACCTTTCATTGTTTAATAAAATTCCTGAGGGTGAGGATGAAGCTGAATTGCTTAAATTATTAAAAAATAAATTACAAGAAAATCCTCATAAATGGAATAATATGATTGATGATTGGAAAGGTGTCTCTGAAGAAACAACCACCGGAGTGCACCGTCTCTATAAAATGATGGAAAAAGGTAAGCTTCTCATACCAGCTATAAATGTTAACGATTCTGTTACCAAATCTAAATTTGATAATTTATATGGTTGTCGAGAATCACTTGTAGATGGAATTAAAAGAGCTACTGATGTAATGATCGCTGGTAAAGTTGCTGTTGTCTGCGGTTATGGTGATGTTGGTAAAGGATCTGCTCAATCTCTTATTGGCTTAGGTGCTCGTGTTATCATTACTGAAATCGACCCGATTTGTGCCTTACAAGCCTCTATGAGTGGATTAGAAGTTACACCTATAGAAGATACACTCGGTAGAGCAGATATTTACGTTACTGCTACAGGAAATAAAGATGTTATAAAAATTGAACATATGGTAAAAATGAAAGATCAAGCTATAATTTGTAATATCGGACATTTTGATAACGAAATAGATGTTTCTGGCTTACAAACATATCCTGGAATCAAACGCGTAAATATTAAACCGCAAGTTGATAAGTTTATTTTTCCTGATGGCAAAAAAATTTTTCTTTTAGCTGAAGGAAGATTAGTTAATCTTGGATGTGCTACGGGTCATCCTTCTTTTGTTATGTCTAATTCTTTTACTAATCAAGTCTTGGCTCAATTAGATCTCTGGGAAAATAAAGATAAATATGAAAATAAAGTTTACCGTTTATCTAAAAATCTTGATGAAGATGTTGCTAGGTATCATTTAGAAAAAATTGGTGTAAAATTATCCAAACTTACACCTGAACAATCTAAATATTTGGGAATAAATATAGATGGTCCTTATAAACCAGAACATTATCGTTATTAGAATTTATTTAACTAAAAAAACATTATGAAAAAAATTGGAATATTAACAAGAGATTGCGCGGGAATGAATGCTGTTATTCGTTCAGTTGTAAGAAGTGCTTGCATTGAAGGTCTTGAAGTTTTAGGAATACGTAGAGGTTTCGAAGGTCTTATTGATGGTGACATTCAAGTTCTTAATCACCGGGCTGTCTCAGGAATTATTAATTTAGGCGGAACAATTTTAAAAACTGCCCGTTCTACAAGGTTTAGGACAAAAGCAGGAATATTAAAAGCTCTTAAAACTATTAAAGAAAATAAAATTGATGGATTAATTGTTGCTGGAGGAAACGGTTCTTTAACTGGTGCTCATCAATTAGCTGCACAATATTCTGTTCCTGTAATAGGTATACCTTCAACCATAGATAATGATGTTAATGGTGTAGCCATGACTATTGGTGCTGATACTGCTGTAAATGTTGCTCTTGATGCCATTGATAAAATACGCGATACAGCTACATCATTAGAACGTATCTTTGTAGTCGAGGTAATGGGTCGTGATTGCGGTTATATTGCTTTAAGAGTTGCTCTTGCCGGAGGATGTGAAGATGTAATTTTACCTGAAAAGAGGTTTAATATCAAAAAAATTTGTAATGAAATTGTTCAAGCTAATTCGCGTGGTAAGATTTCCTGGATAATTATAGTTGCTGAAGGAAAAGCAAAAGCTATAGATGTTAGTAAAGATATCTCTAAAGTTACCGGTCTTGAAACCAGAGAAGTTGTCCTAGGTCATATTCAAAGAGGTGGAAGACCAACAGCTTATGACAGGATTTTAGCCGCGCGTTATGCTAATTATGCCGTAAAAATTTTAAAAGATGGTGAATCGGATAAATGTGTTACTTTAAATAACGATAAATTAACTTCAATACCTTTAGCTTTGGCTACTCAGCCTAAAGATTCTGAAGTTAATGATTACTATAAATTGATTAAAATACTTACTTGATAACTAATATTTATTAAAGGTTTTTTATGATATATAGTTCAGAAAATGAAATTTTAAATAATGAAGGTTTAGAGGAAAATAACGGCGAATTATTTATCAAAGATAAAGATTTTTTCCTAAAAACAAATGTTAAAAAGCTTGTTGATACTATAATATTCGCTGAGTCTTCTCATTTAAAAAAACTTTGCCATTATGTAACTTATAATGCCGCGATTCAATTAGGAGTATTTCCTTCTTCTATTCAAAGTCTCTATACCGCTGTTGGTAAAGGCCTAGTTAACGGGTTTACTATTCCCGCAATAAATATAAGAACTCTAACCTATGATCTAGCCCGAGCTGTCTTTAAAGCCGCAAAAAAAAATAATTCTTCCGCATTTATATTTGAAATAGCCAAAAGTGAGATGGGATATACCTTTCAGCATCCGGCAGAATATAGTTCGGCTATAATGTTAGCTGCCATGAAAGAGGGCTATACTGGACCAATTTTCATACAGGGTGACCATTTTAATATAGATCAAAAAAAATATTTATTAAATAAAGATGCTGAAATTGATACACTAAAAAAAATCATCAAAGATGCGATTAAAAGTTCGTTTTATAATATTGATATAGATTCCTCGGCTTTAGTGGATATTTCTAAAACTTCCTTAGATGAGCAGCAAAAAGATAACTACAAAGTTTGCGCCTTTTTAACAAAGTTTATAAGAGATATCCAGCCTGAAGGCATTGAAGTTTCAATTGGAGGAGAAATAGGCGAAGTAGGTTTAAAAAATACAAGTCCTGATGAATTAAAAACATTTATGGAAGGATATTTAAAAGCGTTAAATGGTATAAACGGTATTTCAAAAATTAGTGTTCAAACCGGAACCAGCCATGGAGGAGTTGTTTTACCTGACGGTTCAATCGCAAAAGTTAACATAGATTTTGATACATTATCTGAACTTTCAAGAATTGCCAGAAATGATTATGCTTTAGCTGGAGCAGTTCAACATGGTGCATCAACTTTACCTAATGAAGCTTTTCATAGATTTCCTGAAAATAAATGTATTGAAATACATTTAGCTACTCAATTTCAAAACATGGTTTATAATTATTTGCCGTTATCTTTAAAAGAAAAAATATATGCCTGGCTTCACAGAAATTGTGAAAAGGAAAGAAACCCTGATTGGACAGAAGATCAATTTATTTATAAAACAAGAAAAAAAGCTTTAGGATTTTTTAAAAAAGATATTTTTTCCATTTCAACCGAATTAAAGGAAAAAATTTCTTTAGCTTTAGAAGATGAATTTTGTTTTCTTTTTGAACAACTCAATATTAAAAATACAAAAGAGCTTATTCAAAATTATATTAACCCTGTAGTCATTCATAAAAATAAAGATTTTTTTCTCAAACAAGAGAAATAATTTGATATTCATTGAGGTGTAGATTAAAAATTTGTTATTTATAAAGATTTATCTTTCAAATAATTTAATTAAAACAAGGAGTCCAAATGCGTTCAGAAAATATTAAAAACGGAATTGAAAGAATGCCTAATCGAGCGTTACTTTATGGAACAGGATTACATAAAAGTCATCTATCCCGGCCATTTATTGGGATAGCATCTTCTTTTACTGATTTAATTCCTGGTCATATAGGTATGCGTAACTTAGAAAGATATATTGAACGAGGAATAGAAAATAGCGGTGGATCTCCGTTTATCTTTGGAGTTCCGGGTATATGCGATGGCATAGCTATGGGACATTCCGGTATGAAACAGTCTTTACCCTCCCGTGAATTGATAGCCGATATCATTGAAAGTGTTTGCTCTGCTCATGCTTTAGATGGTGTAATCTTATTAACAAATTGCGATAAAATAACTCCTGGAATGATAATGGGAGCTTTAAGAATTAACATTCCTATGATTGTTGTTACTGCAGGGCCTATGCTTGCGGGACATTTTGGAAAAAAACGGCTTTCTCTAGTACGAGATACTTTTGAGGCTGTAGGTAGATTCAAATCCGGTCAAATTAAAGAAAAAGAAAGACAAATATTAGAAATAGAAGCTTGTCCTTCTTGCGGTTCTTGTCAAGGTCTATACACAGCTAACACAATGGCTTGTTTATCTGAATCTATGGGAATATCTTTACCTTATTGCGCGACAACCCCAGCTATTCTAAATCGTAAGACAAGAATAGCCTATGAAAGTGGTCAAAGAATTGTAGGTTTAGTCAAAAAAAATATAACACCAAGAACTATAATAAACAAAAAATCATTAGAAAACGCCATTCGTGTAGATATGGCTTTAGGTGGTTCATCTAACACCGTCTTACATCTTATGGCAATTGCAAATGAAGCTAAAGTTGATTTAAATTTAAAAGATTTTGATAGAATAAGTAATGACACTTATCATATTTCTGATTTGCGGCCCGGTGGTGAATATTTTATGGAAGATCTTGATCATGCGGGAGGTATACCCGGTGTATTAAAGAGATTTTCTAAATTATTGAATGATAACATTACTGTTTCCGGAAAAAAAATTAAACAAATAGCTAAAACTGCTGTTATTTATGATGATGACATAATACGGCCTTTATCTAATCCTTGTCATAAAAAAGGAGGGTTAGCGGTGTTATACGGCAATTTGTCCCCTGAAGGATGTATTGTTAAACAATCAGCTGTTGATAAAGAAATGCTGAAACTTTCAGGAAAAGCTTGTGTTTTTGATTCTGAAGAAGAAGCTATGGATGCAATTTTAGGTGGAAAAATCAAAAAAGGAATGGTTATTGTTATACGTTACGAAGGGCCTAGCGGCGGACCAGGTATGAGAGAAATGTTATCTCCGACAAGCGCGTTAGTGGGCATGAGTTTACATAAAGATGTTGCATTAATAACAGACGGCAGGTTTTCAGGTGGAACCCGCGGCCCATGTATAGGACATATTTCTCCGGAAGCTGCTTCCGGAGGACTTATAGCATATATAAAAAATGAAGATATTATTACAATAGATATCCCTAACAGAAAAATAGAAGTAAATTTAACAAAATCTGAAATAAAAACCAGAAAAGAAAATATAAAAATTTTAAAACCTAAGATAAATTCGGGATATTTATATCGTTACTCAAAAATGGTAACCTCAGCATCGACTGGTGCAGTATTTAAAAATCAACTTTAAACTTGTAACAATAAGATTTCAAATTAAACTTATTGTTGACAAGTTTAAAGCACTTTGCTATTATCATAAATACTATGAAATTAATAGATTTATTAATTAAAAAAATCAGTAATCTCTTAGGTACTTTTTCTAATGATCTTGGAATTGATTTAGGTACTGCCTCAACTCTTGTTTATTTAAAAGGAGAAGGTATTGTTTTATGTGAACCTTCTGTCGCGGCTATCTATAAAAATACAGGCATACCTCTGGCGGTTGGTGAAGAAGCTAAACGTATGCTTGGAAAAACACCGGGAAGTATCATAGCTATACGTCCAATGAAAGACGGTGTAATAGCTGATTTTGATGTAACGGAAGAAATGTTGCGTCAATTTATTCGGAAAGCTCTTCCTAGAAGATGGGGTACTATCGGACCAAGAGTGGTCATTGCCGTTCCTTCAGGTATAACAGAAGTTGAAAAACGCGCGGTAAAAGATTCCGCGCATCGTGCCGGGGCTCGCGAGGTAATTCCTATTGAAGAGCCAATAGCTGCCGCTATAGGGGTTGGGTTACCTATTGGTGAACCTCAAGGCAGTATGATTATAGATATAGGCGGTGGAACTACTGAAATAGCAGTTATTTCTTTAGGCGGAATTGTTCATTCCCGCAGTATTCGTGTTGGCGGAGATGGTATGGATACGGCAATTGTTGAACATATGAAAAAAAATTATAATATAATGATCGGAGAAAGAACTGCTGAAGAAATAAAAATAAAAATAGGCTTTGCCTGG
>JAGLSE010000053.1 GCA_023135905.1 Candidatus Omnitrophota bacterium | reverse complement strand
GCTTTATCTTCACCCTTAAAAGAAATTGTTGAAGCCACTAAAGTTACATTAGAAAGAACTCCTCCTGAAATTGCAGCTGATCTTATTGAATGTGGTATTGTTATTTGTGGTGGAGGAGCTTTATTGAGAGGCTTAGAAAAGCTTATATCAGAAGAAACTGGTTTAGCCTGTATTATTGCCGATGACCCTTTAACTGCTGTTGCCTTGGGAACTGGTAAAATTATTGAAGATCCAAAACTTTTAAAGAAACTTTCTCTTGCATCTACCTTCTAAAATAAAATTCAATCACATTATTATCATTTTTTTTTCTATGGTTGCTGTATTTTTACCATTTAGAAAATTGATTCAAAATATTTTTATCACTATATCAAAATCATCTTTTCCTCCTTCAAAAAACAAATATATAAATAAAATCGAACAATTAGAAAAAAAAAATTTGTTACTTTCTTTAAAAATTAAACATTTAAATGACATAAAAAATGAGAATACAAAACTGCGTAAAGCCTTACAATTAGAAGAAGAAAAAACTATTAACTTATTAGGGGCAGAAGTCTTAACCTTTTCACCCTCAAATTGGAGACATATAGTAACTATAAATAAAGGTTCTAATGATGATATAAAAGAAGGACAATTCGCTATAGATGAAAACGGGCATCTTTTAGGTAAAATAATTGAAATTAACAAAACTTCATCCCGACTTATACTTATTGATGACCCTGAATTTACAACATCCGTCTTTGTAGCAAAAAAAGATTTTGGGTTACTTAAAGGGAATCTAGTTGGTGCTAAAGTTTTATATATCGAAGATGGTAGTGAGCTAAAAAAAGGTGATAAGGTCTGGCTAAAAATCCCATTGATTAATTTTCCTATAGAAATTGGTGAAATAAAAAAAGTAAAAAACAATGAAAACAGTTTATTTTGGGATGTTGATGTTAAGTTATATACAAAAAATTCCTTTTTTGAAAAAATTTTTATAATAAAATGAAAAATATTAATTTTAAATTTTTTTTCTTCCTTTTTATACTTTTTCTAATAGATTTAATAAATCCTTTCGGAAATACATTGTCCATTGAATTCTTATTTATAGGTATAATTTGTATTTCTTTATTCCAAAAAAATACACCTCCTATAATTTTATGTGTTCTTTTTGGTTACCTTAAAGAATGTTTTATACCTCAAGCGAAATCACTAAGCGTAATAGAATTCCCTATAATTTGTTTGATTATTAGATATTTTAAATTTCGTTTATTTTTTGCTAGTAATCAAACTCATAATTTTTTAATAAAGAGTCTAATTATCAGTCTATCATTGGTAATACATATCTTGTTTAATTCCTTATCTTTAGGCTTAATGATACCCGTATTATATTTACAATTTTTTATTCAATCTTTATTAATTGCGAGTATACTAAACTTTTATTTTGAGAAATGGTTATCCGAATATTCAACTATTTTTTAAAAATTCATACATTTTACTACATAATAGGAATGCTGCATTTCGCGACAGTCTTATAATTTATTCTTTAAAACTTAAAAACCTAATATTATGAGAAAATTCAACAGATATAAGAAGAATTATGAATTAAACTTTTCTTTAGGACTTTTACAAAAATTATATCTTCTAGGATTTATAATCCTTATCGGAGTTTTATTCAATTATCAAATAGTTAAAGGCAATTATTATTCCAAACGAGCAAAAAATAATTATGTAAGAGTAATTCCTTTACGATCAATGAGGGGGACTATTTTCGACCGTAATAATATTGCTCTGGCTTATGATAAAGCAGTCTTTAATATCAGCGTGATCCCTTACCAAATAAGAAATAAAAAAGAAGAGTTGTTTAACCAATTATCAGAATTTCTAAATTATGATTTAAAATTGATTAATAAAAATTACAAAAAAAATACTCTTAGTTTATTCAGTCCTGTTAATATTATTATAAATATAGATAAACTTTCTGCTTTGAGGTTAAAAGAAAGGTTTAAAGATATTATTTTAATTACTACCCAACCTCAAAGGTATTATCCCTATCCTTACCAATCCGCGCATATCTTAGGATATGTAAAAGAAGCTACGTCTTTTTACGATAAATTAAAAAAGTATGGTTATAACCCTCTTGAACGGGTAGGTTTTTTTGGAGTAGAACAATACTATGATGCTTATCTGCGCGGAAATGATGGAGGGAATCTTATTGAAGTAGATGCAAAAGGAAGAATAGTTGGATTTTTAGGTGAACGTATTCCTTTAAAAGGAAAAAACGTACATCTAACTATAGATAACCGTATTCAACAAATAGCAAAGGATTCAATGGGTGATAAAAAAGGCGCAATTATATTTATGGATTCTGATTCTGGAGAACTATTAGCTCTCTTTTCTTATCCATCGTTTGATTCAAATGCTTTTATTACTGGGAAAAATACCGGTAAATTCCTTACCGATAAAAACTGCCCTTTAATAAACAGAGCAATTCAATCAACTTATCCTATAGGCTCTATATTTAAACCTATAATAAGTATTTCCGCGTTAGAAGAAAAAAAAATAACTTCCTCAACAACATTTAATTGTACTGGAAAATTAACATTAGGTTCAACTAAATTTGGCTGCTGGAGTGTTCACCATGATGAGAATTTATATGAAGCTTTAGCTCATTCATGTAATGTATATTTTTATAAAGTTGGGTTAATTTTAGGACAAAAAACTATTTCTAAATGGTCTAAAAAATTCAAACTGGATTCTTTAACTGGAATAGACCTTCCTTATGAAAAAAAAGGACTATCTCCAAATGCAAACTGGAAACAAAAAAAATTAAAGAAAAGTTGGTATACCGGAGATACAGTTAATCTTTCTATAGGTCAAGGATATATGCTTGCTACACCATTAGAAGCTACTGTAGCTATTAATGCTATCGCTAATAACGGATATTTTGTTATTCCTTCTATCTTAAAAGGTGTAGAACAAGTTAATTCCTCTTTATCCAGTAGAACATATTCCGGGATTTCCGAAAAAAATATAAATATTGTTAAACAAGGCATGAGAATGACCGTTTCAACTAAAACCGGTACCGCTAATATGTTAAAACCCCTAAACTTAAATATTGCAGGGAAAACCGGGACTGCTCAAACAAGAGGTAAATCTCATGGCTGGTTTATCGGATTTTTCCCTTATAAAGAACCAAAATATACGATATGTGTTTTTCTTGAAAACGGTGGGTCAAGCCATGAGGCATTAAATGTAGTTTATAACTTTCTTAATTCACTTAAATCACAAAATCTTTTAGAAAAATAATGTACTTTAACAATTTAAAAATTAAATTAAGTGGGATAAAAACAATAATCCTATGTTTATTATTCCTTAATATATTAAGTATAAGCTGTATTTTTAGTAGCTTACATCAAGGAGGCGAGTTTATTGGAAAAACTCTTCTAATAAAACAAATTATTTGGATTACTATTTCCTGGATATTTTTAATATTTTTTACATTTATTAATTATAGAGTTTATTCTAATTTTGCTTATATAATTTATTTTGCTAATATTTTTTTACTGCTTGGTGTTTTGATCTTTGGTAAAACAGTAATGGGTGCCCAACGGTGGATCTCTCTTTTTGGCTTCACATTTCAACCTTCGGAACTATCCAAACTATCTATAATAATTCTTTTATCCCATATTTTTTCTTTAAAAGGTCAAAAGAACTTTTTAAATTCATTTGTATTTCCTATAATTTTAACAGTTTTGAATGCTTTACTTATATTTAAACAACCTGATTTAGGGACTTCATTAATTTTGATTTTCCTTTTTTTAGGTATTGGATTATTCTCTAAAACCAATAAAATGTATTTTATTGGTTTAATAATATTAGGTTTAATAATATCACCTTTTGCTTTAAATTCTCTTAAAGATTATCAAAAAAAGAGGTTAACGGTTTTCTTAAATCCAAATATTGACCCTTTAGGCTCGGGATATACCATTATTCAATCAAAAATAGCTATCGGTTCAGGGAAATTGATTGGTAAAGGATTCCTTGCCGGAACTCAAAACCAATTTAATTTTCTCCCTGAACGGCACACTGATTTTATAGTAACAATAATAGCGGAAGAATGGGGGTTTATTGGAATTATCTTTTTATTATGGATTTATTGGTTAATACTAAAAAAAATATTAAGCAAAGCTTCTAAATTAAGAGATCAATTTGCTTATTATCTTTGTTTAGGTATAAGTTTTTTATTTTTTTCTCATATATTTATAAATATTGGAATGACTCTGGGTATTCTGCCTGTTGTAGGATTACCTCTAATTTTTTTAAGTTATGGAGGAACAAATCTTTTACTAAATTCTATTTCGATGGGTATATTCTTCAATATTTGCCGCACACAGAGGTGAGGGAAGAAGCTCTTAGCTGATAGTACTTAGGGCTAAGGAAAAAGGTTAAGAAAAAAATAAAAAAAGAAGAAAATGGAGATTCACACGAAGCCACGAAGTTCATGAAGGAAAAGACACGAAGGGACTGAAATGTTTGTTTTCACGTTTTAAACTCGTTTAAACCGCTTTTTTTCTAAAACCAGCTTAAAAATCCAAAACCAGTTTTAATTTTATAATCTGCCTTTAAAAAATAAGTGCTAGCTTTCAGCTAACATAAAAACCAATATTTTTAATTAGAGAAAAAGATAACAAGCTAAAAATGTCGATAGTCAATGGTCGATGGCTAAAGAGATGAAGAAGCAAAAGCGAAGGAAAAAGGAAAAAGGTTAAAGGAAAAAGGGGAAAGTTGGGAGACGGGAGACCGGAAAAACGGAGACCGAGAGATTAACGAAAGACGAGAGACGAATCGCTTCGCTCTGACGAGGGACGAGAAAAGACAAAAGGGTCCGCAGATTACGCAGAAAAACGAAAAATATAAATAATTGAGGAAAAGGAAATATAAAATATATTTGTAAAAATAATAATTACTTAGGGTGCGGGCCTTGTGTCCGCCCGAGATAAAAATAAAAAAAAAATATTAAATTAAATGAAATAGATCAAACAGAGATAAAATCCCCTAAAGTTCCGCCTTTATAAAAAATATCATAGTGGTATAATATTTTTAATTACAATATAGTGTAATATTATACGATAAATATTATGCTTCGAAAAAGATAATAAAGCTTTTAGATATGTTCTAAGTTACTATGATTGCTTTACTGGAAAGAGGATATCAAAAAAACTAATTGGAATAAAAAATAACATTAAAGATGGAGCAAAGGATACTATGCATTTTAAACATAAAAAACTTTTAAATCCTCCGATTATGCGAGCGGCTTATAGTGATAGAATGGCTTGGTTAATGGCTGAAATGTCAAAGCTTGCATATTTAAAATTTGAAGATGATACTGAAAAGTTAAAAAAAGCCTTGTCTTTAGCTGATTTTGAGTTAGTTGAAATTTTTAATAAGGCTGGAACACAAGCTTTTTTAGCAAAAAGATATTTAGATAAAATCATGGTATTGGCTTTTAGAGGAACAGAAGTTAAAGAGCCCCGGGATATCCTAACTGATTTAAATGCTAAATTTTATAATGATGATAAAGGAATTAAAATTCATAATGGATTCAATAAAGCCTTTGAATTAGTCAAACAAGAAGTTATTGATGTCGTTGGAAAAATAGAAAACTTTTCTCTTTACGTTACAGGACATTCTCTTGGAGGTGCCTTAGCGTTGATTGCAACAAAAACTTTAAATTCAGATAATTTGGCAGCGTGTTATACTTTTGGAAGTCCTAGAGTTGGAAATGAAGAGTTTGATGATGAGATTAAACCGCCTATTTATAGAGTAGTGAATGCCTTTGATATTGTACCATCTGTCCCGCCAGAATATTTATTTGAGATTATTAATTTGCTTCCGTGGAAGTGGTCAAAAAATTTAGCTAAAAAATTTATAGGCTATGCCCATCATGGGGATATGAGATACTTGACCGATTGCAAAGACTTTCCAAAAGTTAAATTAATTTCTAATTATAATGAATTTTTTAGATTAGTTGGGTTGTGGAAGAATAAAAAAGAAAGTGTTAAACATCATGAAATAAATATTTACTGCGAGAAACTAGCTCAATATGCCTTAAAACGTCTTATTATAAAATGATTTTCTTAAATGAAATATAGTTTTTAATAGTAACAAATTTATATGCTTAGCTTTAGTTTTTTACTTGTTCTGTCTGGGAGGGCTAGGGAAGACTGATATTTTAGTTTTTGTTAGGTTCGAAATTTGAGATTTACTCCACAATATTCAAAAAGGGGAGATAAGTATAGAAAATATATAGTATACATAAGTTGGTATTAGAAGGGGAAATGTATACAAAATTAGTTAAAATTTGCAAATTTAGGGCTGTTTAGATAAATTTCCCTACAAATTAGCAGGAAATACATAGTATGTATATTAATTGGTTATGCACAAAAAAATAAAACAAACATGAGAAATTTAATTGTAATTTTAATGTTTATACTCGTTGGCTGTGGATCATCAAATAATGAGTCAATGTTTAAAGGCAATCTAATAAATCCAATACCTAATTCAATAAAAAATATAAATATGGTAAAGGAACGTTCAGCAATGCACGGAGCTTTATTCTTCGATTTTGAATCAAGCGAAAAAGACCTAAACCTAATAATTCAAAAAAATAATTTAAATCAGGAAAAAGAAATCCCAGATATTATTAAATCTGTTACTACTAACGCTCCATGGGTAAATGAAATAAAATCAAAAAATATTAAAATATACGGTAAAATATTAGAAGAAAAATACGAATGGCATACATTATATCTTTTTGTAGCAGAGAAAAAAATTTACTGCGTAAAAAATTAATGCATAACAAATCGTTTCACTCTGACTGGTACCCGCGCCCCTTTCGGGTCGCGCGCACCAGCAGGTGAGCTCAAACGTTATAAAAAGAAAATAATAATGAAAGCAATATTTAATTTTGTAATCGCAATTTCACTTCTTAGCACTGCAACAGTACATGCTGACATAATCAAGAAAACAGTTTTTGAAAATATCGATAAGGGTGTATACTCTCAATATGAAGAAGAAAGTAATAAACAACACATTATAGAAATTTATACTCAAAATGAATGGAAAAATTTCTGGGATCAGCATACAATCGGCACATTTCCTTCACCTGAATTGCCTAAAATTGATTTTCAAAAATATTTTATTCTTATCGCTATCGACGAGATAAGAAGCAGTGGTGGGTATACTCTTGAAATAAAAGAAATTACAATTGATACGGCCTTTGAGAATCGGCCATTCGAAATAGCGGTCATTATTAATTTCCCAGGTTCGGCTGCGGGCACAACTGCTGCATTAACACGACCGTATCATATTGTTAAAATAAAGAAATAAAAATAGAAGAAAGGAGAAAAAATGTATCAATTCCTTAATAGTATTTTGTCTTCTATTGTAGCGGGAATAATTCTTTTATTCTTAGCTGGAATATTTTCAACAACAATTCGCCGATTGTTTATAGGCGCTCTATCTAAAGTACTCGATATAGATATTGATTATGTTTTCCCAGATAAAAAG
>JAGLSE010000052.1 GCA_023135905.1 Candidatus Omnitrophota bacterium | reverse complement strand
TTTTTTTTGTTAATATTAATAAAGTTTGAATTTAAAAAAAATAGTAAATAGAAATATTTCTATAATGTTAAAAGAAGGGGCTTATGAATAAAAAAAATATAGTTTTATTACTTTTTCTTTTGTTTAATTTCTTTAATTTAGTACTGGCACAAGAGACCATTACCATAACCACATACTATCCCTCACCTTACGGTGTATTTAGTGAATTAAAAGCTACTAAAGTCGCAATTGGAGATAATTTTTATGATAATACACAGTATTGTTGGTCTGGTGCCTGTGCAGCACTTATTGATGCGAATGCTGATTTAGTTGTTGAAAGTAATGTTGGGATTGGGACAGTTGAACCTCAAGCTAGGTTATTTATACAAAATGAGGATTTAAATGTGCAATGGGGAGCTGCAGGAATTAATAGTGGTCTTAGCGGACAAATGATGATTGAATCGGATAATGCGGCCTTAGTTTTAATTGGCAAAGGAAGTTCTTTCTTTAGTTCGTCTTTAAAGTTTGCAGAAATAGAAGATGTCACAGGAAATTATCAAAATGTTTGGGCTTTATGGCGAGAAACAAATACTCTGCCAGGGACAGGAACCGGTGCATTTCATATTTCATATGCCCAAGGAGGTGTGGGACAACCTACCTATTATAGTCTTCCCCCAAGAAGCATGTTTACCTTTTTAATCGACGGAAGTTTTGGGATTGGAACGACAACTCCGACATCAAAATTACATGTTGTGGGCCTTCCTATGTATGCAGATAATGTTGCAGCACTTGCTGGTGGTTTAACCGTTGGAGCATTTTATAGAACAGCTATTGGCGCAGTCATGGTTGTTTTTTAAAAAATTTATATTTCGTTTCATAATTTTGTCTTAAGTTTTTGTTTAATTCTTTCTGCCCAAATATACTCTATAATTACAACTCGTTAACTATTACCTTGATTACATAGATTGCAAACATTTGATTTTTATAGCTTAAATCATCTTTTAATCAATTCGACTACAGATTTTTCAGAAAAAAATCTGTAGTCGAATTGATCCTGAGCAAGTAAAACGAGTCGAAGGATCTCAGGTTTAATTACCCTCAGTTTACTGAAGAAAAGTTATTTAGGGGAAACCTTCGATACCCCCGTAGGTTGCTGCGGAGTAGTTGATTTGTTAGAATTAGAAGCTGGCGCTATTTTGAAACAGCGCCAGCATTGCATTGACACAGCAAGGCTTTTATGATAATTTATAAAGCATTATGAGAAAAGATATGAGTATAGGTATTGTTGGTTTTGGAAATATGGGACGAGCGATTGGACAATCTATAGCCTCTACTGATTTATGGGAAGTAACCGCCTACGATAACTACAAAGTAAAAACAAATAACTTAAAAAAAATAAAAATTGTAAAAAACGCTAAAGAGTTGATTTTAAATAGTTCAATTGTTATATTAGCTATTAAACCTCACGATGTTGGAAGTTTTATTAAAGAAAACTCAGTTTATTTTTTAAAGAATAAACCTACCCTAATTTCAATTGCAGCGGGAATAACAACTAACTATTTTCAAAAATCACTTAAAGGTATTAAGATTATACGGGTAATGCCGAATTTAGCGGCTACAGTAAACGAATCGTTTTCTCTAATATGTAAAGGGACATTATCAAAGAAATCTGATTTAGATATCTCAAAAAAGATTTTTTCTCAAATAGGCCAAGTTTTTATAACCGAGGAAAGTTATCTTGATAAAGCAACCAGTATATCCGGGAGTGGTCCGGGATATATATTCTATTTTATGGATATTATGTATAAAAGTGCTTTAACGTTAGGTTTTAATAAAAAAATAGCTAAAAAAATGGTTGCTCAAACATTTTTTGGCACTTCAAAACTTGCCAAATCTTCAGAAAAAGATTTCGAGCAGTTGGCTCGAGAAGTAACATCAAAAAAAGGCACAACAGAAGCCGCTTTAAATACTTTTGAAAAATATAATTTAAGTTCAATTGTTAAGGAAGGCATCGGTAATTCGTACATGAGAGCAAAGGAAATTTCTAAAATATACACAAAAAATGAGAGGAGCTGAGTATGGGGAGAATAGGAGTTATTGGAGGTAGCGGTTTATATGAATTAGAAGGTATAAATAAAATCGATAATTTAGTAGTTGAAACACCTTTTGGGGAACCTTCAGATAAATATATTTTATGTGAATTAGAAGGAAAAGAAATAGTTTTCCTGCCTCGTCACGGAAAACATCATAATATCAGTCCTACTAAAATTAATTATCGTGCTAATATATTTGGATTTAAAAAATTGGGTGTCGATAAAATAATATCAATTTCGGCTTGCGGTTCATTAAAAGAAGCATTAAAACCCTTAGATTTTGTTATCCCTGACCAATTTGTCGATAGAACAAATCAAAGCAGAGAATCCACTTTTTTCGATGAGGGGATTGTTGCTCATATTGGTTTCGCTAATCCAGTATGTGAAGATTTAGCTAAAACTCTTAAAATTGCTGCTGATAAAAGTGATGCAACTATCCATTATGGAGGCACTTATCTCAATATGGAAGGCCCTCAGTTTTCAACTTTAGCTGAGTCGAACCTTTACAGGAGTTGGGGGATGGATATCATAGGTATGACAAATATCGCGGAAGCAAGATTAGCTAGAGAAGCTGAAATTTGTTATACAACCTTAGCTGCAATAACTGATTATGATTGTTGGTATACAGAACATAAAAATGTAACAGTAGAAATGGTATTAAGTAATCTACGAAAAAATGTAAAAACTTCAAAGAAAATACTTAGAGAATTTCTGCTTAAAGTTGATATTGATAAAAAATGTTCTTGTAATGAATCATTAAAATATGCTATAGTAACAAATTCAAAGTTTATTCCTAAAGAGGCTAAAGATAAACTAGCTCTTATAATTGGGAGATACATTAAATGAGTATTTTAGTAATAGGTTCAGTAGCTTTAGATAAAATTAAAACACCTTACGGGGAATCAAATGAAACTTTAGGCGGGTCTGCAACTTATTTTTCTACAAGTGCGGTTAATTTCTGCCCGGTTAATTTAGTTGCTGTCGTAGGTGAAGATTTTCCTAAAAAACATATACAGCTTCTTAAAGATAGAAATATCGGGTTAGAAGGCTTAACAGTACAAAAAGGGAAAACTTTTCGTTGGGAAGGAGAATATGGCTGTGATTTCTGTGATGCCAAAACAATTGCTACACACCTTAATGTATTCGCTCAGTTTAATCCGGTTGTGCCGGATACATACCTAAACAATAAATATGTGTTTTTAGCTAATATTGATCCTGAAATACAGCTAAAAGTTTTAAAACAGATGAATAAACCCAAGCTAGTAGCTTGTGATACAATGAATTATTGGATAGAAAGTAAACGTAACCATTTAATGAAAGTATTAAAAAATGTGGATATTTTCTTTGTAAATGGTTCAGAAGCTAAACAATTAACTTCTGAAATAAATCTTATAAAAGCCGGAAAAGAAATTTTAAAGTTTGGACCAAAAGTTGTTGTCGTTAAAAAAGGGGAGCATGGGGTAATATTATTTTCAAAAAATGATATTTTTGTAACACCAGCGTTTCTCCTAGAATCAATTTCTGACCCTACAGGTGCCGGTGATACTTTTGCCGGAGGGTTTATGGGATATCTTGTGAAAAACAGGCTGTTCAATAAGACTAACTTACGAAATGCTGTGATACACGGTTGTGTCATGGCTACTTTTGCTGTTGAAGATTTTAGCCCGAAACGGTTAACCTGTATTAAAATAACTGATATTACTCAACGATTAAATAAATTTAAAAAATTTACTGAGTTTTAAAATGGAATATAAAGATACTTTAAATTTACCAAAAACAAAATTTTCGATGAAGGCTAATTTACAGTCTTTAGAACCAAAGATCCTTGGTCTTTGGAATGAACTTAATATTTATCATCGGATTCGAGAAGAACGTAAAAATAGTGAGAAATTTATACTTCATGACGGACCGCCTTATGCTAACGGAGCAATTCATATAGGGCATGCACTAAACAAAATATTAAAAGATATTGTAATTAAATATAAAATTCTAAAAGGATACGATTGTCCTTATATTATGGGTTGGGATTGTCATGGTTTACCGGTTGAACATCAGCTTTTCAAGAAACTAAAATTAACGAAGCATGATGTTGAAATTACAGATTTTAGGGAAAAAGCAAAAAATTATGCCTTAAGTTTTGTTGATTCACAAAAAGAAGATTTTAAACGTTTAGGTTTATTTACTGACTGGGATAATCCTTATCTTACTGTTAATTATAACTACGAAGAAAAAATGCTAAAACTTTTAGAATCTTTAGTTGAACAAGGTTATATCTATAGAGGACGAAAACCGGTTAATTGGTGCGGAACTTGTGAAACAGCCTTAGCAGAAGCGGAAGTTGAATATAATGATAAATTGTCAAATTCAATTTATTTCCTTTTTGAGGTTATAAATAATAAAAATGTTTTTTCAAATCAAAACGATAAGATTGTTAGCTTCCTTGTTTGGACAACAACACCGTGGACACTTGTTTCTAATGTTGCTGTCGCTGTCAATCCGGAATTTGAGTACAATTTAGTTGAATATAACAATAAATTAATAGTATTATGCACTGACTTAATATCTTTTTTGGGAAAAAAGTTTGAAACGGAATTTAAAATTATAAAAACATTTACAGGTTCTGATTTAGAAAATATTATATTAAAACATCCTTTTTTAGAAAGAGAAGCTAAAGTTGTTCTTGCCGATTATGTTTCAAAAGAAGATGGAAGCGGTTGTGTCCATATAGCTCCTGGGCATGGCGTTGATGACTATTCCTTAACTAAAAAATACAATTTGGACATTATAATGCCGATAAATGATAAAGGCCTTTTTGAAGAACCTGAAGAATTTAAAGGTAAAAATATTTATAAAGCAAATGAATTAGTTATAGAAAAATTAAACGCTAACGGATTATTGGTGAAACATGAAAAAATAAAGCATTCTTATCCTCACTGTTGGCGATGTAAAAAACCTATAATGTTTAGAGCTACATTTCAATGGTTTCTAAAGGTAGACCATAAAAATTTAAGACAAAATATATTATCAGAAATAGAAAACGTTAATTGGATACCTTCATCAGGGAAAGAACGCATGAAAGCGATGTTAACCACTCGTCCTGATTGGTGTCTTTCAAGACAGCGTTTGTGGGGAGTTCCGATACCTGCGGTAAAATGTGTATCTTGTCATGAAGTTGTTTTAGATAAAGCTATTATCAATAAAACTGCCGAAAACTTCGCGAAAAATGGCTCAGGAACATGGTTTAGTTCCGATTTGGAAAATTTTCTACCGAATAATTATAAATGTCAGAAGTGCGGTCAAAATAAATTTGAAAAAGAATATGATATCTTAGACGTTTGGTTTGAATCTGGTGCTAGTTTTATGTCCGTGGTTCAAAGTAACCCTGATTTACTATTTCCCGCGGATTTATATTTAGAAGGGAGTGACCAGCATAGAGGATGGTTTCAAGTTTCCTTAATCCCATCAGTCGCAAAAGAAAATGTAGCTCCTTATAAAAATGTATTAACTCACGGTTTTGTTGTTGACGGTGACGGACGTAAAATGTCTAAATCTTTAGGTAATGTTATGTCTCCTCAAAAGATAATAAATACATATGGGACTGAAATTTTGCGTTTATGGGCCGCTTATACTGATTACAGTGAAGATGTGAAAATTTCTGAAGGTATAATAAAACAACTAACAGATATGTATAGAAAAGTTAGAAATACCATTAAATTTATTATAGGCAATATTTCTGACTATGATATTAATAAATCAATTGTATCTTATGAAAATTTAGATGAAGTTGATAAATTTATGGCCTCAAGATTAGCTGTTTTCCTTAAGGAAACAACTGAATGTTATAATGAGTTTAGTTTTTATAAAGCTTGCCAAAAAATATTCAATTTTTGTAATTTAGAGTTAAGTTCATTTTATCTTGATATATTGAAAGATCGTCTGTATACTGCAGGAGCTAATTCCAAAGAAAGACAAGGCTCTCAATTTGTGCTTTATCATACTTTAAAAGTTCTTCTAAAAATAATTGCTCCAATACTTTCATTTACGGCTGAAGAAGCTTATCAATGCTGGGAAAATATATCGGACAAAAAAGATTCAGTATTTATAACCCCAATAGATGAAAACTTTTATAAAAAATGGCTAGATAAAGATTTAAATAAAAGATGGGAAAAAATACTAGATTTAAGAAGTAAAACTCTTAAAGTAATAGAAATCAACCGGGAAAATGGAGATATCGGCAGCTCATTAGAAGCCGAAGTCATTTTAAAATTTAATACTGATGATTATACTTTTTTTAATGAATATTTATCTTCATTAAAAGAGATATTTATTGTATCTTCAGTAATTATAGAAAAAGGTGATTTTGCTATTGAGGTAAAAAAAGTTCAAGGCAGAAAATGTATGCGTTGTTGGAATTGGAGTAAGAGTGTAGGGGCCGATGTAGAATATTCGGAAATTTGCTATAAATGTTTGACTGTTTTAAAGGAGGCAAAAGTATGAAGAAAGAATTTAACAAAAAAGATTTGGAAGAATACGAAGAAAAACTCTTTAATCTTCGGGATGATATCAGTAATCAAATGCGGCAAATAACAAATGACAATTTAATGAAAAGTCAAAAAGAAATGTCAGGAGATATATCCGGATATGGACAACATATGGCTGATGTAGCATCTGATAGTTATGAACGAGATTTTAATCTTGGTTTAGTTTCTAGCGAACGGGAAATAATCTTATCTATAGACGATGCCCTTAAACGTATTAGCAATAAAACATATGGGTTATGTCAGCAATGTGAAAAACCTATATCTAAAAACCGTCTAGAGGCGATTCCGTATGCGGAATATTGTATTAAATGTAAAGAAAAATTAGAAAAAGAAAATTCTTTATAATATATGAAGGTAACTTGGCTAATAACGATATTAGTATTTTTATTAGATTACCTTATTAAAAATTATTTAAGATTAAATTTTTCTTTTCAATCTTTACCTATAATAAAAAATATCTTTCATATAACAATAGTTTTTAATGAAGGCGCGGCATTTGGTATGCTGCGAGGAAAAACACATCTTCTAATTGTTATTGGTATTATTTTTCTTTCAATATTTTATTTAATATTAAAATCAGAAAAAAATAAAAGTCTGCTTTTTTTTGCAGCGTCAGGAATGATATTTGGCGGGGCTATTTCAAACCTTTACGATAGAATAGTTTTAGGTTTTGTTGTTGATTATCTTGATTTTAGAATTTGGCCTGTTTTTAATCTTTCTGATACCTGTATATCTGTAGGAGCAGGTTTATTAATATTACAATCTATTCATAAACACAAAAAAAATCCAAACTAATAGTAATTTATGCTGCATGAATTCATTATACTTGAAGAAAATAGTGGTATACGTTTGGATAAATTTTTATCCGATAATCTTCCGGATTTATCACGTTCAAAAATTAACAAATTAATTGATGACGGTTCTGTCGAAGTTAACGGTACAATTAAAAAACCTAGTTTTAAATTGAAGACAGGTCAAACAATCCGAATTGATATTAAAGAGCAATCTTTAATTTTAGAACCTTTTAAAAAAGAAATAAATATCATTTATGAAGACAAGCATATTATTGTCATTGATAAACCTGCTCCATTGGTTGTTCACCCTCCACATATAGGTTATAATTCTACTCTGGTTAATGCTCTTATATATTTAGATAAAAAACTTTCATCTATAAATCCTTTAAGGCCAGGTGTTGTTCATCGGTTAGATAAGGAAACTAGTGGATTAATGGTATTAGCTAAAGATAATATCTGTCATGAAAATATAGTAAACCAATTTAAAAAAAGAACTGTAAAAAAAGTATATGCAGCCGTAGTATGGGGTCATGTTAAAAAAGATAAATTATCTGTTAATTTGCCTTTAGCTAGAGATAAAAAAAATCGTCTTAAAATGGCTGTGAGTTTTTTAGGTGCTAAAGAAGCATACACGGAAATTGAAGTCGTTAAACGGTTTAAAGAAAAAACTTTATTATCTATAAAACCTAGGACGGGTAGGATGCACCAAATAAGAGTACATCTTAAGTTTTTAGGATTTCCTATAGTTGGCGATAAAAAATATGGAGTTAACGATAAATATAAAGAGCTGTTCCTGCATTCTAAAGAATTATGTTTTTTCCATCCTGTAAAAGGTAATCTTTTGAAATTTGAAACGCCGTTACC
>JAGLSE010000051.1 GCA_023135905.1 Candidatus Omnitrophota bacterium | reverse complement strand
TTATCTAAAGGGACAACAACAATAAAACCTTTTTTAATCAGTAATGATACTCTGGCTACTTTAGATTGTATTAAAAAATGTGGTGTAAAATTTAGTCTAAATAAAAATGGAACTCTTGTTGTTAAAGGGCAAGGTCTTTTTTATCCAAGAAAAACAAAAGTTAATTTATATGCCGGGGAATCAGGTACAACTTTTCGCATTTTTACCGGTGTTCTTTGCGGACAAAAATTTTCTTCGTATTTTGATGCTCACCAGCTTTTAAGAAAAAGGCCTATGTCTAGAATTACAGGTCCTTTAGGATTGATGGGAGCAAATATAAAAGCAAAAAAAAATAATCATATAGATTATCCTCCTATTATAATAACGCCTTCTGAAAAGTTAAACGGTATAAATTATAAGATGCCTATTCCTAGCGCTCAGGTAAAATCAGCAATTTTATTAGCAGCATTATATTCTAATGAAACAACTACAATTAAAGAATCATATTTATCCCGTGATCATACTGAACGTATGCTTTCTTTATTTAAAGCACCAATTGAAATTAAGAATAAAACGATTATATTAAATCCTATAAAAGAATTAATCAGTCCTAGAGAAATATTTATTCCTTCGGATTTTTCGTCGGCAGCTTTTTTTATAGTTTTAGGCTTAATAAGTAATAATTCAGAAATTGTTCTTAAAAACATAAATTTAACACCTTCAAGGGCTGGTTTGTTAAAAGTTTTAAAAAGAATGGGTGCAAATATAAAAGTTATCAATAAAAAGAATACTTTTGAACCTTACGGAGATTTAATAGTTAAAAGTTCTAAGTTATTGGCAACAACTATAAATAAATCAGAAATCCCTTCGATGATTGATGAGATACCAATACTTTGTGTTGCTGCTAGTCATGCTAAAGGAAAAACGAGCATTTTAGGAGTAAAAGAACTAAAAGTTAAAGAGACTGATAGAATTGATTCTACCATTTATAATTTAAGTAAAGCTGGTGTTAATATTTCTGCTGAAAAATATATCGAGAAAGGCAACGAAGATTGGCTTATAAATATAGAGGAGTGCAAAAATTTTAAAAATGCGAAATTTAAAAGTTTTTCTGACCATAGAACTGCGATGAGTGCTATAGTTTTAGGTTCAACCATAGGCAAAAAAACAATTTTAAATGAAACTGATTGTATAAATAAGTCTTTCCCGAATTTTATAGCATTTTATAATTCTTTATATAAAAAATAATTGTTATCTATGAAAATAATACGGTTTAACTATAAAAAAAATACACTATGGGGATTGTTGGATGGAGATATTGTTACACCTTTAAAAGAAGAACCTTATAAACATATAAAATTAACGAAAGAAAAAATTAGTTTTAAAAATTGCAAGTTGTTACCGCCCACTGAACCTTCTAAAATTATTCTTGTGGGTTTGAATTATTTAAACCACGCGGCTGAACTTAATATGCCCGTTCCTAAGAATCCTATAATATTCTTAAAACCTGTAACATCCTTAATCGGCAATAATAATTTTATAATTTATCCTTCTTCGGTTAAACGACTCGATTATGAAGCCGAGCTTGCAGTTATTATTTGTAAAAAAGGAAAAAATATCTCAAAAAAAGACGCGCATAATTATATATTCGGTTATACTTGTCTAAATGATATTACCGCTCGTGACCTTCAATCACAAGACATTCAATGGACTAGAGCCAAATCTTTTGATACGTTTTGTGCCATTGGCCCTTGGATTGAAACTGAATTAATACCTAGCGATATAAAGATCCAGTCTTATCTGAATGGTAAATTAAAACAAAATTCATCAACTAAAGAATTTATTTTTAAAATAGATTATTTAGTGTCTTTTATCTCAAAAATAATGACCCTTTTACCCGGTGACATAATTTCGACTGGAACTCCGTCAGGAGTAGGAAAAATGGAAAAAGGAGATATTATTGAGATTAAGATAGAAGGAATTGGAACTTTGAAAAATCAGGTTGTTTGAAAAGTAAATAATAATCGTATTGCGTCGTGCGCCTGCCTGCCGGTAGGCAAGGTATTGAGCATTGAGTAAAAAAATAAAAAGAGAAAAAGGGGAATCACCACGAGGACACGAAGGTGATTTTTTGTTTGCACGAAGGGTATGGAATCTGTAATACGGCACGAGCAAGCTCGTAGCAATACTTATAAGGTCAACATATTCTGTCTAAAATTAATTTTATCCAGGAAATATTGTCCTTATAAATATTGATGTTACACATCTATCGTATTTCAGATTTTTTGATTGGAGAGACAATTAATATAATGGTCGATGGTCAATAGTCTATGGGCAAAAAGATAAGGAAAAAGGTTAAAGATTGAAGAAGCACTTAGCTCTTGAGTACTTAGGGAAGAAAAAAAATGAAGGGAAAAGGAAATATGTTTTGCTCAAGCAAAACGAAATTAATAGAAATTTGCTCACTATGTTCGCGAAATTTGTTGAAATAGATAAGGAAGAAGAATAATTAGAAAAAAAGAAAAAGTGAAAAGAGATAGGATGCAAGCTTCAAAAGGCAAGAATGACCAAAGGGGAGTTAAGGATGACAAAAGAATGGAGGAATGATATATGAAAGCTTGTACTGAATATCTTACATTTACTACATCAAAAAAGATAGAATTTATCAATATTACTCATAATGTGGAAGAAATTGTTATAAAAAGCAAAATAAAGGAAGGATTATGTCTTATAAATAGTATGCATATTACTTCATCTGTATTTATTAATGATGAAGAAAATGGTTTAAAACAAGATTTTAAAGATTGGCTTGAGAAAATTGCACCTACTGATATTAATAAATATAGACATAATCTTACCGGTGAAGATAACGGACATGCTCATTTAAAACGTACTATTATGGGTAGAGAAGTTGTTGTTGCCATAACAGCAGGAAATTTGGATTTTGGCCCTTGGGAACAAATATTCTATGGCGAATTTGATGGTATGCGTCCTAAAAAGCTGTTGGTAAAAGTAATTGGCGAATAATATAATTTAAAATATATTATTCA
Organism: Candidatus Omnitrophota bacterium; assembly: GCA_023135905.1. Taxonomy (GTDB): domain Bacteria; phylum Omnitrophota; class Gorgyraeia; order Duberdicusellales; family 4484-171; genus JAGLSE01. The sequence goes on along the minus strand of JAGLSE010000051.1, from coordinate 1,391 downwards.
AAAAGATAATTAAATCGAATAAAGAAATAAAGGGGGCAGACCTCGAAATGCGAAATGATTTGTTTTTTTAGATTTGAGCATGTAGCATGTTTTTATTTGTTTAGGCTATAGGGTTTCTCATAAATTTTGTTTTATACATTTGACTTTACCACCTGCGCTAAATATCGGGTAAACTTTCCTTGAAAGTTGACCCGAACTCCGCTCGAATTCCTGCCTGCCTGCCGGCAGGAATTCGAGCTACCGGTTTTTCTTTGAAAAACCTAAGTCTCATTAAATTGATTTTGCTAATTCTGATAAAAAATCTCTCCATAAATTCGAATAATCCTTGACATTATTAGCTTATACCGTTAAATTACTTTAATTATGGAAATTCCATCAAAATATAATTCAAAAGAAGTAGAATCACGAATCCTAGAGAAATGGTTTCAAAAAAATTGTTACCATGCAGAAGTGAACTCTGAGAATAATCCTTTTTCTATTGTTATTCCCCCCCCAAATGTAACAGGTATCCTTCATATGGGACATGCTCTGAACAATACTATTCAGGATGTGCTTATTAGATTTAAAAGAATGAAAGGATATTCTTCTTTATGGATGCCAGGTACGGATCATGCCGGAATAGCTACTCAAAATGTTGTTGAAAGAAAATTAGCAAAAGAAGGTTTAAAAAAAGAAGATATCGGACGTGAAGAATTCAATAAACGCCTTTGGCAATGGAAAGAAGAGTATGGTTCTACAATCATTGACCAGCTTAAGAAGATAGGGTCAAGTTGTGATTGGGAGAGAACGAGATTTACAATGGATAATGAATATAGTGAATCTGTTAAAGAAGTCTTTATCAGGCTTTATAATAAAGATTTGATTTATCGCAGTAATTATATTATAAATTGGTGTCCTAGATGTAAAACTGCATTGAGTGATGAAGAAGCGGCTCATAAAGAACTTGATGGATGGCTTTATTATATTAAATATCCTGTAAAGCCTTTGAATAATAATACAGAATGTCCCGATTATATTGTAGTTGCTACTACTAGACCGGAAACTATGTTGGGAGATACAGCTATTGCTATAAACCCTAATGATAAAAGGTTTGCCTGGATTAAAGAAGCAAAAATCATTTTACCGATTGTTAATAGAGAACTAAAGATTATAGAAGATGAAGCTATTGATATGGAATTTGGAACCGGAGCCATCAAAGTAACTCCTGCCCATGATATGGTAGATTTTGATTTAGGAAAAAGATATGATTTAGATTTTATAAACATAATGAACGATGATGCTACCTTAAACAAAAATGTTCCTGATGATTTTATAGGTATGGATAGATTCGAAGCTCGGGAAGTAATTTTAGAAGTTTTGGATGAAATGAAATTGTTAGAAAAAAAGGATCC
>JAGLSE010000050.1 GCA_023135905.1 Candidatus Omnitrophota bacterium | reverse complement strand
ACAGATGAAATAAAATTTTATCCTCAACGATGGAAAAAAGTTTATCTTAATTGGATGAATAATATACATGATTGGTGTATTTCCCGCCAAATTTGGTGGGGCCACCGGTTACCGGTTTATTATTGTAAAAAATGTCAGGATAACAATGATTCGGATATTAACACTGATTTTCAGGATAAACCAACCGAATTTTCTAAACAAGGAATAATAGTTTCTAAAACAAAACCTGAAAAATGTCCAGATTGCGGTTCAGAAAATATTGTTCAGGAAGAAGATGTTTTAGATACTTGGTTTTCCAGTTGGTTATGGCCTTTTGCAACCTTTTACTGGCCATTCAACATGACTGAAAGCAAAGATTTAGAACAAAATAAAACATACCAAGAAGAACTAAATTATTTTCTTCCCACATCTTGCCTGGTTACCGCATCTGAAATACTGTTTTTTTGGGTTGCTCGTATGATAATGGCTAGTTTGGAATTTACCGATAAAATACCTTTTAAGGATGTCATAATTCACGGTACAGTCAGAGACGATAAAGGAATAAAAATGTCGAAATCCTTAGGTAATACCATTGATCCGTTAGAAATTATAGATAAGTTTGGTGCAGATGCTTTAAGGTTCTCTTTAATGTTACAAGCCGCTAGCGGTTCAGATGTTTATCTTTCTGACGAAAAGTTTCTTGTAGGACGAAATTTTTCCAATAAAGTATGGAATGCTACACGATTTATTTTTATGAAGATTAGTGATAATGATATAACGATTGATAACCTTGAATTCACTAAAATAAAAGGAATTGATAAGTTTATATTAAACGAGTTAGATCAAACGATTGAACAGATAGAAAACTATTTAAATAATTATTCTTTAAATGAAGCGGCTAAGAAAATATATGATTTTTTCTGGCATATGTTTTGTGACTGGTATATTGAAATAATAAAAGATAATTTTACTATTGATAAAGCAAAAATATCGGTATATGTACTTATAAATTCATTAAAATTATTACATCCATTTATGCCATTCATTACAGAAGAAATTTTCAATTCCATTAAAACTAATACTAATCTAAATTTAGATGAATTATTAATAATTTCATCTTGGCCGGTAAAATCAAATATTGAGGATATAGACTCAGAAATTAAAGAGATAACCATCCTTTTAAGCACAATAAAAGAAATTCGAAATATTAAAACCGAGTTGGGACTTGCTCAAAAAAAAGTTGATTTGCAAGTTGTAATTAAAGGTGACCAATTACAGTTGTGGGAACATAATAAATCTTGGATACAACGTTTAACTTACACACAAAATATTATATTTAAAAACAAGTTAGATAAAGTTTTATATGAAAACGATTTTTGGGCTTTAAGCTTAGGAATTGAATCAGTAGATATGTCGAGCTTCCTATTATCAATAGACAAAAAAATCGATATTTTAGATACTGTTTTAAGTAAAGTTATAAAAAAAATAAATAATGAAAAATTTCTTGAAAATGCCTCAAAAGATATCATTGCTAAAGAAAAGACAAAATTTAATGATATGTCTAACCAATTAAATCGTTTGAAGGAACTTAAAAATGCATTTAACTAAAGAGACTCTAATCCTAATACAAAAATCTTTAGATGAAGATATTGGTATAAAAGATATAACAACTTGTCTCACAATTCCTGAAGGACTTAAAGGGCAAGGAATAATTATAGCTAAAGAAAAGGGTACTCTTTGCGGCATAGAAATAGCCAAAGAAATTTTTAAAACCCTGGATCAAGAAATATCTTTTAAAAGTTTTAAAAAAGATGGAGCTTTAATTGAAAAAGATGAAGAAATAGCTAAAATTACCGGTAATTTACGAACTATCCTTACCGGTGAAAGGTTGGCTCTAAATTTTTTATCGTTGCTATCGGGTATATCTACAAGTACTAAAAGATTTGTTGATAAAGTCAGAGGCACTAAATCAAAAATTTTAGATACCAGAAAAACTACTCCGACTTTAAGGAGTTTAGAAAAATATGCAGTAAAGACTGGTGGAGGCACTAACCACAGAGAAACTCTTTTTCAAGGTATTTTGGTTAAAGATAATCATATTAAAGCTTTAAAATGCCTTAATAACGGTAAATTAGATAAAAAAAAGATATCAGCTATTATAAATAAAATAAAGTCGAATACCTCAATAAAAATCGAAATTGAAGTCGAAACTATGGCTGAGTTTATCATTGTAGCAGAAAATAAACCTGATATCATAATGCTTGATAATTTTACTTTACCTAATTTAGTTAAAACAGTTGAAAAACGTAATAAATGCTACCCTAATATACTTATTGAAGCTTCCGGCGGGATAACCTTAAAAAATGTTAAAAAAGTTGCCCGTGCCGGAGTAGATTTTATTTCGATAGGTATGCTAACTCATTCCCCTAAAGCCCTTGATTTTTCTTTAGATATAGTTTAAAAGATAAATCGTATTGCGTATCAAGGAAAAAATAAGATTCACCACGAAGCCACGAAGGTCACGAAGTTTGAGAGACACGAAGGGACTGAAATATTTGTTTTCACGTTTCAAACATGTTTAAACCGCTTCTTTTCTAAAAACAGCTTAAAAATTCAAAACTAGTTTTAATTTTATAAACTGCCTTTAAAAAATAAGTGCTAGCTTTCAGCTAACATGAAAACAAATATTTTTAATTATAGAGAAAAATAACAAATATAAAAAGGTCGATAGTCTATGGTCAATGGTCTATTTTGGAGAAGCTCATAGTATTTAGCTCATGAGTACTTAGGATTGTAGGGGACGCAACCGTGTTTTCGCACGAAATAATAGAAAACAAATATGAAAAAACACCCACAACTGTAATCCCTGCGAATGCCAGGATCTCTAATAAGAATAATTGGGCAGAGATTCCGGCATTCCAGGCTGGGTCA
>JAGLSE010000005.1 GCA_023135905.1 Candidatus Omnitrophota bacterium | reverse complement strand
AGTTTAAATATAAAACATATTAAATTATATTTTATGTTTGGGTTTCCTGACGAATCTGCTGAAGATTTACATGCAATTGGTCAATTTTTAAATATATTACGTAAAAACAGTAAATTGTCTCTTAATGTAAGTATTAATGTTTTTATTCCCAAACCATATTCTTTGTGGGAAGGCGTTAAAATGGAAGAAGAATCTATATTAGAATCTAAAAAACAGATTATTTTAAAATCGTTACCCAAAACTAGAAATATAAAGGTTTCTATATCTAATATTAGAAAAAGTATTTTAGAAGGGATAGTTTCCCGGGCTGATAGAAAATTTGCTTCTGTAATTTATCGTGCGTTCTTAAAAGGCGCACGGTTTGATGGATCTAAAGAAAATTTTTCTTGGAAAATTTGGGATGAAAGTATGTTAGAGGAGGGGATAAATTATACGCAGTATTTGAATTATAAAACTAAAAATTTCCCTTGGTCTTTTATTAAAACAAATTCAGGATGTAGCGAAACGTCTAAGAAAAGTAACAACGTATCGAAGTAGAGACGTGTTGAAAAAAAACGTATAAACGTAACGGAGTGAAGATGTAGCGACGTATAAAAAGTAATTACAAGTTCGGTTTGCTCACGTCACTTGCTCACTGTGTTCGCGTCATAAATTTAGCTAACGCAGAATGTTATAAAGACGTTTTAAAAGGAAAAATCGGTCTAAGGGCTTATATATTTAGAATTAAGAAGTAGTTATGAATATTACAAAATATCCACTTGAAATAACTTTATATAAAAATAAGGAAATGATTTATTATTCTCAACAGGATATATTTCATATTTTAGAAAGAGCTTTGAGGCGCAGTAACTTACCTCTTTATTTTACTCAAGGATTTAATCCTAGAGTAAAAATAAGTTTTTTAGATGGACTAAAACTTGGAATAGAAGGTAAAATAAAAACTATTCTTTATTTCACAGAAAATATAGCTTTAGATAAACTAAAAGAATACTTAGATATACAGCTTCCTGAAGGGTTAGAAATTTTAACATAGGTATCAGAAATCTAAATAATTACTAAAATAATGTTATTAAAATATTTTTCTATATTTTGTTTATTACTTTTTATTATCTTAATTCCGTTTTCAATATATCCATTTGATAAAACTAATGAAGATGATAAGTATGATTCTCTAATACATCTATATCAAAAATGGTTAAGTTTAGATAATAAAACTTTTCAAATGAAATCTTTCGATATTTCACCAACACAAATAATAAAAAGCGGGACTAGCCAAAAACTTACTTTGCAAGATAATTTTGGACAAAAATGGATATTTAAACCTTTTAATGTGTCTATAAATGAACCAAATGTTCAAGAGAGTCGCTACTATGATTTAGATACTTTTCAAACTCTTGCAATACGCAAAATATATAAACTTTTCGGATTAGACACTGCACCAATTTATACCATTACTTTAACGATTAATGACAAAAAAATAAAAGGGAGTATCCAAAAATTCCTACCTAATAAAGGAGTACTTACAAAATCTAATACTTATAAAATTTCACAAGAAGCCCTGAACTATATTCTTAAAATTCATGCTATTGATTGGCTTTTTGAAAATTATGATGCAAAATATGAACATTTTTTAATAATATCAACTGATAAAGATGATATACCTAATAGAGTAATTCGTGTAGATAATAAAGCATTTTTGGGACATGAGAATGGGAATAAATTAACCAAAGATTGGGCTTGTAACAAAAATTCTAAATTTTGTAATAGATATTACTTTCATATGTGGAAATATTATATTTCAAAAGATATAAATTTGGATTTAGAAAAAAATCTAGAGTTTATTGAATATATATCCAACTTTCCTAACGATATTTTTAAAAAAATTATTTTATTTGACGATATATCAAAAATAGAAAATTGTTCTTTACAGTACTTTAATAATATTAAAAAAACTTTTTTACAACTTCCGATACTAAATAAAAGAAAGTCAACACTCTATCAAAATTTTAAAAAATTTTATACTGATTTGGCAAATGAACGAAAGATTAACCTGAAAATAAAAAAAGATGTTGATTATGAAAAAATTACTTCTTCTATTTGTACCGGTCTTTTAAAAGAAATAGATGAATATGAAAATGAAATATTAATTCAAAAATCAGTAGTAAGAGAACAATTTACTATAAATGCTATATTTTCCTTTGAAGGATTTGAGTGGTTACGAAAAGTTCTACGTGTATATAAACATAAAAAAGAAGGAGATTTGATAGAAACCGCTAATACTGCATTAAAAACTCTGGATATCATTAAAAAACAAAGCAATAATAAAAATGAAATAATAGCCCTTGATATGTATATGAACGAAATAGAAAGAATACGGTTAGGGAATCCTCCTTCAATAAGATATCAAGAAATAAATAATTTTATTAAGTCTGTTGTAAGGTAAAATAGCTGCTTTTCCTACTTGGTGAGTTTTAACCAATTTTAAATAAAATTTTGCGTTAAATCAATTTCTATCGCTAGCATAGCATGCCAATAAGTTGTCCGAAAATCATTATTATAATAGGTATTAGCGTATGAGGTATTTTGTCTTTATTCTCTTTGCTTTAAAAAAATCACGGGTAAATTTTCGGGCTACTGTATGATCATACTCTTTGCAGGAGAAAATATTGATATATGCTGTTTTCCATTGTTCTGAAAAATGACCAGTTATTGAACTGGTTTCTATTAGCTGGACTAGTGTATAGCCTTTTGTGAAATCAGCATTTTCACCAAAAAAGGGTAGCAATGTCTCACCATATTTTACCATTTCAATCAAATCACAAAGTGTATCAACATATTCTTGAAGTTTTTTCTTTGAAGAAATTATATCAATATCACATTCATAAAGATTAATAACTAATTCATATCCAAAAATATTTTTATCCATTTATTTCTATTATTTTGTTGATCTTTTTTATAACTATATTAAATTATTGTTGT
>JAGLSE010000049.1 GCA_023135905.1 Candidatus Omnitrophota bacterium | reverse complement strand
ATTTCATCAATAATAATCTTAATCGCCCAAGGAAAAGTCAATCCCAGAACATTAGCTATTAAGATTGCTATAAACGCGAAAACTACTTTCTTTTTATAGGGTTTAAGAAGACATAAAAGTTCTCTCAGGTTCTTCATCCCTTTTTCCTCCTTAATAAACGCGAATTCCTATAAATGATTGCTCTGCTTTTAATCCCTGACTACCCCTTTATAAGTTTTTCGTATTCCATCTTAATCAACTCCGGACTAATGAGATCTAGATATTCTTTCTTACAAGATTGGCTATTAAAATTTTTATTTTCTAAATAAGAAAAAAATCGGCACCCCCCCTGACACATAGGAATATAAGGACAATCCGGGGGACATTTATTCCAGGCATCAATATTTAAAAATTCCTCTAACTTACTATTAAAATCATTGTTACGCACATTTCCTACCGAAAACTCCGGATAACCTACCAACGAATTACATTTATATATTATACCTTTAGGGTCAATAGTCACCCCCGCGTCCTTCATAATTAAAGAGCAGGCATTAACCGCCAACCCAACATCAACATTATGAAACCCCCTACGAATCAAATCCTTCTTAATAGCTATAACTTCTTTAAATAACCCGTCTTTTTCAAAAAAAGAAAGACATCCTCCTAATTCAATTTTCCCGGGATTGCTTTTTTTCCCTAACCTTGGCATCAACGGTGAAAAATTAATCTTCTCAAATTTATGAAGTAACCCTTCATTATCTAAATAATCTAAAAATTTAAAAATACTCTCATAATTCTCCCGGTCAAAATTTCCCATAATCCCGACTCTTACTTTGTCAATAACTCTTTTGATATTATCGATTATAATATCAAAAGTCGGCTTTCCATTAGTAAACGGCCTTTTTTTATTATGCTCTTGCCGATACCCATCGACACTAATACGAAGCTCCTTTAAACCCACAGTTAACAATTTATCAATCAGCTCTGGATTTATAAGACTGCCGTTAGTAATCATCCCAAACCCAAACGTTACCCCATTTGAGTCTGCCCACTGCTTTAAATGCCAGGAAATATTATATATAGGCCAGACATTTAAAAGGGGCTCACCTCCGTAATAGACCAAAAAAATATTCTTAACTTGTTTTTTTTCAGCCTGATTAATTATCCATTTAATAATTAAATCACTGTCATCTTTATCTAAAAAAACACTGTCTTTTACTGACTCTTCGAAACAATATACGCATTTAAAATTACAGCTGTAAGTAGTAAGAATAGTAACTTCAAAAGGTAAAACACTGTTATCATACTTTAACTGCTGAAAAAAATTCTCTATTTTTTTTTCTTCATCCTTTTCATCTTCTACAATAATTCCATTAACTTTTAAAGCTTTAATATTTTCTTCTATCCGGGATGGATAGCTATGAGAAGCTGAATCCTTTAGATTATCCAGAATATGTTTTAATTCCTGATTTATTTTTATAAGCGCCTGGGTGCGTGAATTAAACAATAAATATTCATCCTTTTTAGGATAATCTTTAACCCATAAATTAAACCGGGATAGTTTCATTTTTCCCTCCATATAAAGGCAATTTGGTTACCTTGAAATTTTTTAAATTTTCATTGATTCGCTCTTAATTTTTTATACAGGAATATCGGCTCTGACCATTATATAGTTGCCTTGTCGGCCGCCAAGGCCCTATATTACAAAGTGTCCCTTAAAACTTCCTTACCCTCTTGTTCGAAAACCCAAAGTACCCATAGGAAAACAACATCCCCTCGGAACTGGATCATTTGAACCTCTTCTAAGAACCTCCATCTTTCTCACCTCCTCAATGATACTTAGGTTTTCCGAAGAAAACTCTCTAGTCGAATTTAACCCCCATTTCAATTATACTTTCCCGAAAAATTCAGGATTATCCCAATTCCTTCCTTCCTGCCGCCTGCCTGCAGACAAGGCAACAGGTCACCCGATACCTGTGTAGTAAATCATTTCTTAGAAATTTATCAAAGCCTAAATTATACTTAATAAGCAATCCTTTATTTCCTATTTTATTTATTCTTTAAACGCCAATCCTTAATCGTATAAAAAGGCATATTCTGATTAAAAAAATCATCTACATTAGTGAACTTACCGGAAACAGCATGAAAAGAAAAAGGGTAATAAAGATAACAAACCGGGACATCCTGACAAATCAGCCCGCAAATTTCTTGATAAATTTTTTTCCTTTCCTCTTCCTTCTGAATCATGCCTCCTAATTTAAAGAGTTTATCTATCTTTTCATTTTTATATATCCACAATTTATCTACTCCGCATGGTTCAGACGAAGACCAATCTTTTCGGCTTTGGTCAGGGTCAATTCCGCCAAGCAGCATTTTAAGCTCAACATTCGGTTTATGGCGCTTAAGAAATATTTCGCTAAGGATACTCTCGTCATCATAATCTACTACTTTTATTTTTATGCCAATTTTCTGAAGCTGCTGGCGGATTACCATTATTATTCTTTTATAGATATCATTCCTTGCATCAACCAATACCCTAAGCTCTAATTTTTTACCTTCTTTTTCTAAAATCCCATTATTATTTTTATCCTCCCAGCCGGCATCCTTCAATAAGGCTTGCGCTTTCACAGGATTGTACTTAAAAGTTTCTCTATCCGGATAAAATCCCAATGATTGAGAAGAGAAAGGAGCACTACATTCTAAGCCATAACCAAACGCCGCTCTATTCGTTAAGTTTTCTTTATCTATCCCATAAGCAATCGCTTTTCTAATTTTATTATCCGCTAATACAGGATCATTCAAATTATAAACAAGAACATAATAACCATCGCTGGGAAAAGAGTAAGCTCTAAAAGAAGGGTCATCTTTTAATATTTCATAATCTTCCCATTCAATAAAAAGCGCAAAATCTACATCCCCACACATAAGCGAAGACCAGAGGTCCCGAACATCTCCATAGGTCTTGACAATAATCCGGTCCAAATAGGGCCTTCCTTCATAATAATCAGGATTATATTCCAAAACAATCCTATCTTCGATTGTCCATTCTTTAAATTTAAAAGGGCCGGTGCCAATAGGATAAGAATTAAAATTAGTTATAAATAAATTTTCATTCTCAAAAAAATGGCGAGGGACTATCTCTCTTGATACTAATCGATAAATAAAAGAAGCTGAAGGTGTCTTTAAAATTATCCGAAAAACATAGGGATTGATTACTTTAAACTCTTTAACTAAATCGAATGATGATTTAAAAGGTGAGTTATTTTTGTCATCAAGAATCCCCTCAAAAGTAAACTTAACATCAAAGGCCGTACATTCTTTACCATCGTGAAATTTTATACCTTTGCGTAAATAAAAGGTATAAATCAACCCATCACCTGAGATATTCCATGAATAGGCTAAATCCGGTGATACCTCTCCTTTTGAATTCAAGCGGATAAGCCTGTTAAAAACTAAATCAAGCAAAGGCATTGATATACTGTGAGTAGTAATGAGAGGATTAATGATTGTCGGTTTATGGCATGTCCCCCAAATTAAAGTGCCGCCATAAGTTTCTTCACTCTTTGAGAGATTACGGGGTTTTACTGCAATTGAAATAGACATCATTAAAATTATAAAAATAAATAATACTCTACGCATATCCTTATTTGTTAATAAGCAAGTATCGTGCCAGATTAAAAAAAAGATTAACAATCCAAATTATCCTTAGTTTAAATTCTGGCGAAATATTTTTTACCCACGGAATTACTTTTATAACTCTTTGGACTTACAGTTAGTTGCGCCTATTTTTTTGTTCAACCACAATTCTTGTATTAAATAAAAATAAAATTAAGACTTTTATTCACTCTTTAATTTTATATACAAAAAACTGTGCAGTTTTACTTATTGTGCACTAAAAGTCATAAATTAATTGACTTAGGCCTTCAACCTTTCCTCAATAAAACTTATATTTTTTAAAAAAGCGCGCGGAAAAGTTCCGCTTGCCGAGTACGAGTAGCTTATCTAAAAGAATCAACCTATATTCTACGAATCGAAACAATAACCTTTAAAATTAAAATTACTCAACATTAAAATAAAAGCTTAAATTTAAACTTTTCCATCGCAGAAATTACCATTTGAATGTAATTCCGCTTTCCAGGTATCTTTCCGGAACAGGGAAATAATAATCAGCCCAATATTTACTGTTAGTAAGATTATAGATATTAAAAAAAATCTTGTAATTTTTAAACTCCCGGGAAAGTTTCATGTCAAACAACATTTTTCTATCATTAGGCTGGCTTGAGGCCGGTTCATTCCAACGGTCATAATAACCTTTAAAAGCCAAGTTAAAACCATTTTTATTTTTATATTCAACTCCCAAATCAAAACTCTGCCTAGGTTTTCCGCCGCCTCTCACTGTTTCCCTTGTAGTTCTATCCTCGATATCATTAAATGCTCCAGCCGCGAAAAAACTTAATTCTTCATAAACCTTTACCTTAAACTGTACTTCCACGCCTTGTCTTCTAAATTTTTCGAAGTTCTTCATATAATATTGATTTGTCTCATTCCTTGCAAGAGCTATAGCATCAGACACATCAGACCGATATAAAGAACATTTAACCCATAGCCTAGACATAGGACGACTTTCTATCCCCAACTCATAGACCCAAGCCCGTTCGGGTTCAATATTAGGGTTAGTTACTAATCCGCTAAGATTTAAATCATAATGCTTCCAAAGAAGAGGCGGGATATTAAAAGCATTTGAGATATTCGCCCTTATCAAAGTGTCAAATAAATTTTTAAATTGATAAACCGCTCCCAACGAAGGACTAAGTTCCTCTCCAAACTCATCGGTATGATCGTAACGCAATCCCATATTAAAATTCCAAGGACCTGATTTTAATGTATAATTAGTATAAGCTGCTTGAGATTTTGAATCCTTTGCTTTTGAAAGATAAGTCGATTTTAATCTATTCCAATCAAAATCCATCCCAAAAACTAATACATCTTCTCCTCTTAGCCGCATATTTGAATTAAGGCTTAATTGTGAAAGCATATCTTTTGTCTTAACTGTCACAAAAGGCTCTTCATCATTTACAGAAAGATAAGTCTTAGTAATAATATCTTGATTCGCACGTTTGAAATCAACGGTTATGTCTGTGTCATTGCATTTCAATTCCCAATTAACCTTTCCATAACGAGCCCGATAAGGCTGAGCTTGCCATGTTTCATCCGGATATTCACCACTATTCGCATCTACATAACTATAACCAAATAAAGCAGTCACCCTACCCATCTGTTCTAAATCGTACGATATCTTGCTAAATGCCTGTTTTTCTAAAACATCATCTTTCGGATCTTCACCGCCTGTTTCCATAAAACTTAAAAATTGATAATAGCCAAACTTACCTACTTTCCCCGAGACCTCAGCACTTTCTTTTTTCGTTCTAAATTCCGCGAAAGAACTACTAATGCTGCCTTCCGGAATCAAAGTTGAACCTGTATCTTTTGTAATAATATTAATTACTCCTCCCAAACTGGATCCCCAAACGCTGGAAGCCGAGCCTTTAATTATTTCTATTTTTGATACATTCTCAATAGGAAGTTTAGTAAGATCAACCTGACCGGAAGCCTGGTTATTTAAAGGTATCCCGTCAATCATTACCCTTACCTGACGGGAAGCAGAACCTTGAATAGTTACTGAAGTTGCCCTGCCAAATCCCTGACGAGGTGCGATGTCAACTCCTGAGATATATTGTAAAACTTCACTTAAATTTCGGGCAGGTAAATTCTTAATCTGGTTTTCATCTATTACATTTACATTTTCAGTTACTTCACTTAAATTAAAAGATGTCCTTCTGCTAGTTAATATTATTTTTTCTAATTCAATTTCGCTATAATCCTGCGCCTTTGCTACTTTAAACTCAGCTATCCCCGCAATTAACACTAAAATCAGCAATTTGTTAACGATTTTCACTTTTTTACTCCTAAATTTTTCATTTTACTGAAAAGAGCATTACGATGAATATCTAAAATTTTAGCAGCTTTAGTCTGATTACCTCCTGTTTTTTCTAAAACAGACTCTATATATCCTTTTTCAAACTCCCTACAAACATTTTTAAGAGCTCCTTTAATTTGAAATACTTTTTTGAATTTATTTGTTACATATATCTCAAAAGGCAAATCCTTGGATACAATAACGTCATCATCTTTTAAAGCCACTAAACGTTCCATTATATTTCTAAGTTCTCTAACATTGCCGGGCCAATCATAATTTATCAAATATTCTAAAACTTCATTAGTTACTCCTTTTATCTTTTTTTGAAAAGACTGATTATACACTTTTAAAAAATGTTCTATTAATAAAGGGATATCGTCTCTACGTTCTCTTAAAGGCGGCAAATGTAATGGTACAACATTTAAACGGTAATATAAATCTTGCCGAAATTTTCCTTCTTGAATAGCACATTTTAAATCAATGTTAGTAGCACAAATTATCCTTACATCTACTTTAATAATCTTCGTTCCCCCCAGCCTTTTAATCTCTCTTTCTTCCAATACCCTTAAAAGATTGGCCTGCACATTTAATTTTAAACTAGAAATCTCATCTAAAAAAATTGTTCCCTCATTCGCTAACTCAAACATACCTAATTTCTGGTTAATAGCATCAGTAAAGGCACCACGTTCATGGCCAAACAATTCACTTTCCAATAATTTTTCCGGAATACTCCCGCAGTTAATAGGAATAAAAGGTTTGTTCTTTCTATTACTATTAAAATGAATAGCACGTGTAATAAGCTCTTTACCGGTTCCGCTTTCTCCGGAAACAAAAATAGTAGAATCATTGTTAGCTACTTTTTCAATCATTCTATAAAGATCTATCATTTCTTTACTTCTGCCGATAATGCTATCAAACTTACTCTCCTCTCGGTGAGGACGAAAACAAACTACTTCCTTAAGAAGCTTAATTTCTAAAGCTTTTTGAGCAACTAGCAATACCTCATCTACATCAAAAGGCTTAGTGATATAATTACAAGCCCCTAACTGCATTGCTTCAACTGCTTTTTTTGCGCTATTAGTTGCAGTTGCTATAATAACACTTATATTTTTTTGATCTTTCTTTATCCTTCGTAAAATTTCCATACCATCGATATCCGGCATTTGAATATCTAAAAAAATTATACTTATAAGCTTTTCAGCTATTTGATCCAGAGCTTCCTTTCCAGTCTTAGCAGTTAAAATTTCAAATTGCTTCTCCAGAATAATCTCAAGAGTGCTTAAAACTCCCAAATCATCATCTACTACTAAAATAATAGGCATTTTTTTTGTTTTAACCATTCTTATCTAATTTTTAGTCCTTTAATCATTAATATAAATATTTTTTATGATTTAAGCGCTCTCAATGCGAATAAATTTTCAATCTAAAGGAATCTATATACTTATACCCCCCTACGCAATCCAATTAAGTCATTTAATCTGATTATTGATGCCTTTCGCGAGGGCCGAACTGATTTCCTTCTTAAACCAGTTGATAATGGACGGTGGTTTGCCATAAAAACTTTCGGCTATTTTTTTTAAATACACTACGAGAACTTTATAGTGCATCTTTGACATGCCCCCCTATAATATAGTTCTCAACTTTATTTAGGTCATCGTAATAATAAACCTTCAATTAACTATCTTATAATAGTATTACTTTGCAGCTTAGCATTAATTTTACAAAATTTTTAAAAATAACCCAATTGTTTATTCATACGATTTAATTTCTTTTTTTAACAAAACAAATTGCTGACGGCAAATCATTAGCTCAACAAGTTCTTTATTCTTATATTTTCTCGCTTTAGGTATTTCTTGCTTTCTAACAATACCTGCCTCTAAACTCAATTTATATAACTCAGGGAATGTGCCATCCATATACTTTCTTTGTGTTTATTTCGTGTCTGGCAGAACTACCGATGCAATTTATCGCTCTGTATAGTTAGTTTATCTTTCGAAACCAAACTATACCAGTTTTTTAAGTAATCAAAGTTTTTCTTCTTTGTTTTCAATATCTTATACAATATCCATCACATCATTTACAAATGATCCAAATTGCTTATCTACAGTTCACCTTATCTAAATTTCATTTCATGCAGTTACCCGCGGATAAAGGCGTGACAACTTTATAATTCTTTTTTATTCTGTCCTTCGGTCTAAATAAGAATTTACTCAATTGATTTTAATTAGGATATTATCTTAAAAACCCGTTTCTTACTGTTAAAAATTCACTCATTTACTTTATTATACTTCTCTAAAAAAATATGTCAAACAAATGGAATCTTGTCTTGCCACTAAAATACTCTTCAGAGTACCTTACTAAATCTTACACTAAAAAATCTTAACGAAACAATCGAGTTGAATCAAAATATATGTTACTTTAAAGCGTTTCTACAAATGCGTAAATACCCATGGGCAAGCCCGCGGGCACTTGATAAATTTCCGTTCGAGCTTCGCTTGACTTCCTTCGAGCAAAAACACATTCGTCCACGTCTAAAGCCGTGGTATTCTGCCCTTCGGGCTTAATGAAAGACACTTCTTGTCATTATCCACTGAGGATGACATTTTTTACACATAAGCACTCTTTTCCCATTAAATATTACCCTACCAATTTAAAATCTCATACTTTTCTTCGATAACATTTATTTATAATTAAATCGGTAATTAACTTATAAAAAGATTATAACTAAATTAAACTGGCTTTATGTATAAATATAATTTTCAAAGATGCCATGACTCATTAAATTATCAAACCCCCTTTAGATAAGCTTCAATAAGTTTCAAAATTATTACAAAAATCCTGAAGCAGCACATTGCCTTCAGAATAAGCAGGTCATCCCCCTACGGATAGATTATATTCATGAGAGTGTCAAGTTTAATGTGTCTGAGCCACCGACATTTTTCTGTTATCTAACATATCTTCTAAATAATCTTGTATTGGCAAAAGTGCCGTAACAATAACAAAAGGAATGTTATCCAATACTGATGAAAAAATAGCTGATCCCCATAAAATGATTACACACATTAAAAATAAATTATTACCCGACAGTTCAAGCATATAGTTGGCAGCCCACAAAATAACTCCATTTTGTTCTAAATCCGAAATCATCATAAACATACCTAGAAAAAACAAAATAATTCCCCATTCAACCCTCATAAGAATATCTTCACTTTTAAGTTTACAAACAAATAGCATTATCATGCTTCCTAAAAGAGCTACAACCCCAGGTTTCAAATTAATCTCATCGTGCATAAAAAATCCTATAAAAATAAACCCCAAAACAACCAGAGATTTAATCATATTTTTCTTATCGACGATAGCTAAATGAGGTATAGCTTTAATAACTCTTTCTCTAATTTCAGGAGGGACACAAAGACATTTTTTAAAAAGGAAATATACCGTAACTAAAAAAACCGAAAAATTATAATAAATAATTGTTGCATTTCGCAACAGTCCCTGATTACAAAATTCAATCAGCAATTTTTATACTTTAATATACTTGTAGCCAATAGAATTAATGCTATAATTATATTATAGCCCTGCCTGTCTCGCAATTGAGTGCGTTGCTTAAGCTAACGTTTAGTTTTATGGGGTTGAATTAACTTTCCGTTTTGGCGGGAAGGCTGAAACTCCAATTTGTATGAGAAAAGAACTATAAGCGGCGTTCTTCTAACGGACTAACGGTGGGGCTTATATTTAGTTATATAGCCTCAATAATTACTAAAAGTATTAATACTGTATGGAAATAAATGCAAGAATAAAAAGAATCACTATTGGTATCACAACAATAAGCACATTAAACAATGAAACTTGCTTATAAACATAAATCGGCAGCTTACAGGGAACTACTTGTGGCTCTAATTGTCCACACTTTGTACATCTCAAGATATTCGGTACTTTATTAAACCTCCATCCTTTAAAAGGTATTTTCACCGCAAACATAAGCATACCTTTCTCAATATCCATATCAGAATATAAATACGGTTTACCGCATTTTGGACATTTAATACTTAACTTCCATGTGGTTAGCGACATGTCTCAATCTCTTAAAAATAAAAGTTATTATTCTATTTTAAAAAATAAGTAAAAAAATACAATAGCTATGTATCTTCACCAATATTAATCCATAAAAGATTATTAGAAAAAATATTCTATAGCTGTCTTTTTTTCAGACATTCATCACAGAATTCATAATCTTTTTTATCAATATCTGATAAACAATTAGAAAAATACATAACACAAAGAGGATTAGAGCAATTATCAAACCCATACAAATGACCAATCGAATGTATTGCTTCTTTTACAGATCTCCAAAAAAATAGTTTTTTATTTTCAGGAAAACCGTAATATGGCTCTCTCAACCTTATTAAAGATATAATAGCAACCCCTGAAGTCTTATCTGCGTCTCCAAAAACAAACTTAAGCTCAGAAGAATACAGGTCTTCATCTATTATCACTAATATCTTTTTATTAGTGTCTTTTTTCTTTTCTGAAACTTCTTTTATAATAGCCAATGATTCATATTGTTTTCTATCTGCATTAAATGCAGCAAAAGGCAGCATCTCTGGAGGACTTATAGAAACAGATATCCCTAAAAAATCTCTTAAATTAGTTTTTATATGTTCAATTACCTCTTTATCAATCTTACCGTAAACAACAATCTCTATATCAATTTTTTTTTGAGCATAAGAATTTTTTACTCCTCCCAAAATAAATATAACTGCTAAAACCAAAAATATTTTAAATATTATCTTTATCTTCATATATGACCGTTCCCTTATTACTATCTATTATATCAATAATTTTTCAATCTATCCATTTATATACTCCATGCACGCCTATATTAAACCACACAAAACCAATTTTTTCAATATAAGGATACTCAGATATAAAATTAAACTGGTCTTAACAGCTATTTTACATACACGTTCAACCGGAAAACAATGATCTCCAGCACTTATTGCCAGAAAACCTATATTATGTATATTATTTCTTCTGCCAAGTAAACATATTTATTATAACATAACTTAAATAAATTATCTTCATTATTATGTCCATCTCTCCATAAAGGCCAAAAGGAGGTATTACATATTTTAAAACCAAGCTATATCCTTTAAGAATTTTCGCTTCACCGGTCTTAAATTCTTTGAGAAGTTTACACTCTTCCAAAAGTTTTGGTTCGGGCCCACCCGAAGAATAGCACCATCTACAACCCGCAACCCAACAATGAAGTATTTGCCGCGTTCACAATAGTTTCTACTTTTTCTTCACCAATATTTCCAATTTCCATTTCTATTCTACCCACAATTTAATTTTATAATATTTTATCTTTATTTCTCCATACCATCTATTTAAAACAAAAAACCTTAAATTATAAATTTCCCTCTTTTAAAAAGATAAAAAGCAAATATTAATTAAATTTTGGTAATTATATTATTCTTCAAAGATTTAATTTTTCGACAAAACTATTATATAATTGTTTTTCATCCAAAGAATGAACATCTTCTATTATTGCCCCAGCCATAATATCATGTCCTCCAGATTGACCTAATCCTTTAACAACTTTTTCAAGAATTAAAGCCGCGTTCCACTCTAATCTTTCGCTGCGTACAGACATAATAATCCTATCTTTAATCTTAGAACATAATACAACAAAATCTATTTCTTCTATAGAAAGAAAAAAATCAGCTAATATACCCAAAAGATTCTGAGAGCAAAAATCTTTAAAACAATAAAAAGCAAATTCCTTATACAAAACAACATCATTTAAAGCCTTTCGATATAGCTCTAATTCTTCCTGAATAATATTATTTCTTAATATTGAACCTAATACAGTATGCTCAATTTTATCAAATAAAAAAATAAATGCCTCTAAATCTTCAAAACTAACTCCTCTTCTAAATGAATTTGTATCAACATGTATCCCTAAGGCTAAAGCGGTTGCAACATTCTTCGATAAAATAATAGCTGCTTCTTTAGCATATAAAGACACAATCGTTGAACATGCTCCATAGTCCGGTCTTATATCACAATAAGCAGCTGCTTCTGAACATATACTCTGATGATGATCAATAATTGCTGCTTTTATACCCATTAAATCCGTTACATTTTTATTCCCTTTACAACCGTCAACTATAACTATTTTGGAGTTTTGCATCATCTTAACTTCTGAATAATGATATATAGAAATACCTAATTCTGAAATCATTCTTTCTACAGGATTACTTTGTAATTGTCCATCATATATTATTTCTGATGAAATCCCGTATTTTTCTAACAAATATTGCAATCCAAAAGCTGAAGCTATAGCATCAGGATCAGGGAAATTATGTGTTTGTATATAAACTTTTTCCTCATTTTCCAAATGCTTGACCAATTGATCAATTTTTTTCTTATTACTCATTTTTAAAAACCTTTTTTAAATCTTCGACCAAACCTTTTACGTCTTTAACACCTAATGCAATAGTCTATTGCATCAACCTTGGAGGGCTATATTCAAAACTATCATTATATATATATCAATATATTCATTATATAAAGACAACAAAGCCCATCCAGACAACACTATTAATTCAATTTTTTCTACAGCAATAGCATTCGAAGTATGAGGTTGTATACCTATCAATGAACTTTCACCAAAACATTGTCCAACATCAAACTCAATTAATTCTAATAGTTTCTATATTTTGAAGAGGTAAATATATTTTTTTAGTCTCCATCTATTTTTCTAAAATTTCATTTTATAAAAACCTTAATCCTTAATCCAGATAATAATCCCACAAATCATAACAAACATAGGCATAAGAAAAAGTATAAACCCTACTTTTCGTTTTTGTCTGCTAGTCAACTCCAACTTTTCTATTTTGATATCTTTTTGATCGAAAAACGTCTGATAATCAAGTTCGGAAAGCCAACTAATTATATTAATTCCCATTTTAGCATTACTGTATTGATTGATAAAAACATTTGTTAAAAAATCAGCATCTGTAAAAACAATTATACGCGTATCAGAAATATCACCTTCTTTCTTTTCTTCCCAAATAACAAACGAAATCGGTACAGGGCCGGGAATATCTTCTGTTTCATTAAATTTAACATCTAAATTTCGATTACTCTCAGCCCAACTAACATCTTTTACTGATGTTAAAACAATAGGAGCAACTAAAATTGTAGGACGACGGTTTGGTAAAAGACTTATAGACCTTGGACGAACATAAAAAGTATAATCCAATCCTTGAGTAATTGATTTATGCGGTAAATAATTTTTTGTAGCCGGACTGCCGACATCTTGTCCGGCATGACTGCTTAAGTCAACAACTATATCGTCACCAACAGTTATGCCCCATTTATTGAGAATATTATTTAAAGATGGGTTTTTTGTCTTTTCATCATCGGTTAAAGGTTTATCCGTAGTAGTGACGATAACGTGTTCTACTAGGAATAAAGCATCTCCTCCTTTTTCTAAATATTGATCAATAACTTTTTCTTCTTTTTCAGTTAAATGATTTTTAGGTCCGGCAATAACAAGAACATCACAATCCTCAGGAATGTCTTCTTCAATACCCAACATAAGTTTGTTGCAAGAGATATTATTGGCTGATAATAATTTAACCCAATTTTTAAGTCCATTAGGGCCTTCGTCAGATATATCATACTCTTCATGGCCGGTTATAAAATATATATTTCTTTTTTTTCTTATCACCCTGACTATGGCATTAGTTACTTCTTCTTCAGTCAAATTAGTTTCCGTAAAATCAATATCTCTTCTTTCTTCGCCGGAACGAACAATAACTTTTCTCTCTTTTCCGCTGATCACATTGCCGAATTGAGCAGCATAACCTAACTGTTGAATCTGATTAATTATTTCGGTTTTTATTTTTCCCTTAGAAACCCTTTTATATTCGTTAAACAAATCTTCCAAATATTTAGGAGGGATACCTACATAAAAAGCTGTTAATTGAACATCTTGTTCTAATTTCACAATAAACTCTATAGTTTCTTGACTTAATGTATGTTGTTTGGCCTGAGTAACATCCCATCGCCAAGGAAGATGATATGCTAAATAATTTATGCCGATTAAAAAGGCCAATAAGAATGAAATCGTCGAAACTGTTCTTAATGTTCTCTTCCATTTAAACAAATTCAGATGTATTTTAGATATCTTATTAAAACTAACAAAACAAATAAAGAAAGAAATTGTTCCTAACATTAAAAATACTATTGCAAATGGTTTTAAATACTGATTTAGATAAAAAGAGCCAAAACCAAAAGAGAAGCAAACCGCACTCAATCCAAATAAAATCGATATATTTTTTTCCTTTTGATTATTCATTTAACTTCTCAATCTGTTTTCAATACTTAAACGTGTTAATACTAAAAAAATAACTATACCGCTTAAATAATAGACTAAATCTCCAATAGTAATAAGACCGATTCCTAAATTTTCTAAATGGCTCATTGTGCTGAGATATTGAATAAAACTTTCAACCGGACCTTCAAAATATTTAACAAAGTTTATTGAAAAATACAATAAAAACAAAATTACATAAGAACTTATAGCAGCTAAAATCTGATTCCGTGTCCACGATGAAGTAAGCATCCCGACAGAAACAAAAAATGCTACTTCCAGCCAAATCCCAATATAACCCATAAATATCTCTATCCTGTCAGGCTGCCCAAAATATTCAATTATAAAATAATAGATTGTTGTCATACCTATAATTACTGAAACAAATATCAAACTCCCTAAATATTTACCCAAAACAATAGCTGTATTTGTGGTTGGGGTTGTCATCAAAAATTCGATAGTACCTGTAGATTTTTCTTCTGAAAAAATTTTCATAGTAAGGATAGGTATAATAAAAATAAATAAAAACTCCATCACTTTGAATATATCACGTAAATTAGCCTCCCTATTCTCATCAATAAGCATAAAAAAGAAAATATTAAAAATTGAAATAGTTAAAACCAAAATAATATAGGCTATAGGTGATTTAAATAGACCTCCTAACTCTTTTTTAGCTATCGAAATAATTTTATTCATCTCTCTCCTCTGAACCTTGTAAATGCAGTCTTATAAAAACCTCTTCAAGAGTTAAGGCAAACCCTTTATCATCATTTTTGAATCCTAATTCTGATTTTTCTTGTAACAATCCAGAACCTATACTTTTATTTTTTAAAGAAGGATTTGAATTCAAAAGCGATTCCAAAGTTTCATCAACTATAATCTTACCTGCTCTTAATATCAACACCCTTTGAGCAATTTGTTCAATTTCTGAAAGAATATGAGTACTTAAAATAACAGTCCTCTCATACCTTAAGTTTTTTATTAGTTTACGTACTTGAAGTATTTGAATAGGATCTAATCCGTTTGTTGGTTCATCTAAAATAAGCAGGTCAGGATCATTAATTATTGATTGGGCAATACCTACTCTTTGACGATATCCTTTAGATAAAACTCTAATAGTCTTATCTCTTATGTCCGTAATATTACACTCTTGTAAAACTTTATCTATTTGTTTACTTTGATACTTACTCGGAACATCTTTTAACTCTGCGGAAAATTTAAGATAATCTCTAACCTTCATACTAGGATAAAGAGGCGGCGTTTCTGGTAAGTAACCTATCTTTTTTCGGACAGCTAAAGAATCTTTGGAAATATCTTTACCTCCAATAGTTATTTTTCCTGATGTCGCAGATAAATATGATGTCAAAATACGCATCAAAGTAGTTTTTCCAGCCCCATTTTGACCTAAAAACCCAACAATTTCCCCTTTGTTTATCTCAAAAGAAACATCCTTTAAAGCTAAAAATCCGCCAAAATATTTTGTAACATTTTTCGCAATAACCATATTATATTTTTTAAATTTAGATTTTTTTCAATTAAATACATACTACAGGCTTAAGCTAATAAGTCAATCTAGCGTTAAGGTGCCCATACAGTGGACTCACCACTTTTATCGCATTGATACCAAGCTCCGATTTTCATATTTATACAGTCTTCTCCTGCTTGAAAAATAATACAGCTAAAGGAGGGATAGTTAATGATAGAGAATAATGTTTCTCTTGAGAAAGCAAAGGTGAAGATTCTAATCCGCCCAAATTCCCTTGACCGCTTCCGCCATATTCCTTGGCATCGCTATTTAACGCCTCTTTCCAAAATCCGCCAAGAGGAACTCCAATCTTATAATTATTGTGGGGAACGGGTGTAAAATTACAAACAACTAATACAGAATTTTTTCCGAAGTTATCCTTTCTCATGAAACTAATAATACCTCTCTCCCAGTCACTGCAATCAATCCATTCAAACCCTTTATTATCAAAATCATTTTCATAAAGAGCAGGCTCTGTCTTATAAAAATAGTTTAATTCCTTAACCCATCTCTGTAATTGCTCATGGCATTCGTACTGCAACACGTCCCACTCCAAACCGCTTTCATGGTTCCATTCCGATCGCTGGCCGAATTCCTGGCCCATAAAGAGCAGTTTTTTTCCCGGGTGGCCATACATATATCCATATAAAACTCTTAAATTAGCGAATTTTTGCCAATCATCGCCTGGCATTTTTCCAATAAGAGATCCTTTTCCATGGACTACTTCATCATGAGAAATTGATAATTGAAAATTTTCCGTAAATGCATACCATAAACTAAATGTTAACTGGTTATGATGAAATTTTCGATAAATAGGATCTTTTGAAAAATAATCTAAAGTGTCGTGCATCCAGCCCATATTCCATTTCATTCCAAATCCAAGGCCTCCCATAAAAGTCGGTTTTGAAACCATTGGCCAAGATGTGGATTCCTCCGCAATCATCTGCACATCCGGGTAATTCTGATATACTGTAAGATTCAGTTTTTTAATAAAATTTATAGCTTCAATATTCTCTCTTCCTCCATATTTATTCGGGATCCATTCTCCCTCCTGACGAGAATAATCAAGATATAACATAGATGCCACAGCATCCACGCGTATACCATCAATGTGATATTTATCGAACCAAAATAACGCGCTGCTGATGAGAAAACTCCTAGTTTCATTCCTTTCATAATTGAAAATGAAACTTTTCCAATCAGGATGGAAACCTTTTTTCGGATCAGCATGTTCAAATAAATGTGTTCCATCAAAATAAGCCAATCCATGCCCGTCTGAAGGAAAGTGAGATGGAACCCAGTCTAAAATAATGCCAAACCCACGCTCATGAAGATATTCAATCAAAAACATTAAATCTTGAGGGGTTCCATATCGGCTGGTTGGCGCAAAATAACCGATTGTTTGATATCCCCACGAACCATAAAAAGGGTGCTCCATAAGAGGAAGGAATTCCACATGAGTAAAATTCATATCATGAAGATATTGTGCTAATTGCACCGCTGCTTCTTTATAATTAAAAAATCTTTCATCATCACCTTTTCTTTGCCGCCAAGAACCCAAATGAACTTCATATATCGATATCGGAGCTTTTAAAGAGTTCTTTTGATACCGATCTTTCATCCACTGAGTATCCTTCCAAGAGTAATCATTATCCCAAACAATCGATGCTGTTTTAGGAGGAATCTCGGAATAAAAAGCAAACGGGTCCCTTTTTTCTGATCGATGATTTTCATTATTCGATAAAATGCAATATTTATAAAGAGCTCCTTTTTGTACTCCCGGAACAAATCCTTCCCAAATACCGGATTTATCCCATCTTGGAGCTAAAAAATGAGTTTGGTCATTCCATCCATTAAAATCAGCCATGATACTTATTTTTTTTGCGTTAGGCGCCCAAACCGAGAAATATACTCCCTTAATTCCATGATGTTCCATAATATGAGAACCAAGTTTCTCATATAATCGAAAATGATTTCCTTCCCTAAACAAATAAATATCTTTGTCAGTCAATAAACTTACTCCATATATGACTGTTTCTTCACAATTCATTATTTTTCACCTTTTTTATCTTTTATTAATTTGACTACCTTAAAATTATCTAACACTTGCCTAATTCCTCTAAGAGGGATTAAAATCCAATCCGGTCTATTATTTAATTCATATCCCAATTCATAAATCGCTTTATCTAAAAGATATATCTGTAAAAGCGTTTCAAGCTCTTTTGTTGTTTTAGGTAAGAATTCGGCTTTTCCAATAGACATAAAATATGCTTTTATAAATACGTCACTTATTTTCGCATACCAAAGTTCAGCAGCTGATTCTAAAATAGAAACATCTTCTTCTCTGATTGATTTATGCAAAAATAATGTCGAATATGCCGCATAATGAAACGATCTTAACATCCCCGCGATGTCCCTAAGAGCCGAACGTTTAAGTCGTCTCTCGCTTAATGCTCGAGCAGGCTCGCCTTCAAAATCTATAATAACAAAATCTTTTCCAGTAAAAAGAACTTGACCTAAATGATAATCTCCATGGATACGAATCTTTTTAGCGGAATATTTAGTCTGAAGAATCAGCTTCAGCCTCTTCATAATCTCTCGCTCCGATGATAAAATAGGAACCGCTTCCCCTTGAATCGTTTCAGATAATTCTGTTATTTGTTTTTTTAACAACCTAAAGACAAAACGGGCTTGACTTCCCATCGATTGATAAATTGACCTTTGATATAGAAAAGAAAAAGATTCCGGTTTGAAATCCGGATTACCTGCCCCTTCTGCTAATTTTTCATGCATCTCACCTGTTCTTTGACCTAATAAACTTACCATCTCAAGAAATAAACCGTCTATAAGCCTTTCAATCCTTATATTCTTTATAATATCTATTCCCGAATTCACGGCGGCATTTTCGACTTTGTTATTATACGCATCTTCTTTCTTGAAGTCGTTTATTCTTGACAACACCAAATCAAAAAAACTCTTAATATGATCTTGCGTATAAGTCCAAACACTAGCTTCACTATGAACATATTTTTGAAGTATACAAATAAAAATATTATCCCTATAAGAATGTTCGAGCTCAATACAACCGGCAAAAGCAGGGATATTGTCGCAATTTCCCATCTCAGTCAAATATTTTGTTATTTCAATATCGGGATTAATTCCTTCTTCTAATCTTCGGAAAACTTTCATAAAAAAAATATCATCAAACAATATTGAGGTATTGCTTTGTTCTGTTTTGAAAACATGAGAATATAAATGAAGAGGATTCTTTCCAAGCAAAGCTTTAAACTTTTTACCAGCCCGACCTACAAGCGTATAATCTTTATTTTTAATTTTCTTCTCTTTAGCAATTACCTCAAAGAACAATCGGTGCAAATGCAAATCATATACGCCATCATATAGTAAACCCTCACTCTTATGGATATATAATCGGCTGATAACACTTTCGGGAAAATCACGGGCTATCACTTTGTCTTCTCTTGAATAAATAAAAGAAATGGGCAACAGATAAGTCTCAGCATTTCCTATTGAATAGCTAACAACTAAAATGAGTAATTTAGCGCTTTGATTTTGATTATCTAAATTGATGATATCAGAAATTTTTATCGTCCGTATATTTCGGGCTTTTCCTCCAAACCAACGGCATTTCCTCAAATATTGCGGTAATAGTTCGGTCTCTAATTTTCGTAAAAACTTTGGAGAAAATATCTCTACCCATGACTTTTCCAATCTAATTTTAGGAGATTTCTGCAATGTATCCGCGGCTGTAATTTCTTGCTTCTTTAACAAAAACCAAAAATGATTATGCGGTCCTAAGGTAAGAGTATAAGGGTTATCTTTAATAACTGAGAAATTATTTTGGCTAAAGACTTCTTCAGGAATAAACCCGTTATATTCCTTCAAATCAAGATCTAATGTTTGTGAAAATCTCGACAAATTAATCACAATCAAAATATTTTCATCCTTATATTTTCGAATGAAACATAAAACCTTTGAATTTTCAGGATATAGAAATTTAATGTTTCCTTGACTAAAAGCTTTAAATCTTTTGCGCATTGCAATAACACGTTTCATCCACCATAAAAGAGACGATAAATTATTATCCTGTGTTTCAACATTAACAGTTTCATAATGATATTCCGAATCAATAATAACTGGTAAATAGAGTTGTTGAGGATTCGCTTTTGAAAAACCCGCATTACGATCAGGGCTCCATTGCATCGGAGTGCGGACTCCATCACGATCACCTAAGAATCTGTTATCCCCCATACCTATTTCATCTCCGTAATAAATAATTGGTGTTCCTGTTAAAGAGAAAAGAAGAATATTCATTAGCTCAAACTTACGCCGATTATTGCTCAGTAACGGAAGAAGCCTCCGTCTTATTCCTAAATTTATTTTTGAACGAGCATCTTTGGCATACGTGCGGTACATATAATCACGCTCTTCGTCAGTAACCATTTCAAGTGTTAGCTCATCGTGGTTCCTTAAAAATATTGCCCATTGACATAATCGCGGAATCTTAGGTGTTTGTTCAAGAATATCAATAATAGGAAAACGATCTTCCATTTGAACACTCATGTACATGCGAGGCATAAGAGGAAAATGAAAAGCCATATGGCATTCATCCCCCTTGCCAAAATATTGTACCGCATCCTCCGGCCATTGATTTGCTTCGGCAAGAAGCATGCGGTTTTTAAATTTGCTATCAATGTGTTTTCTTAATTTTTTCAAGAATTCATATGTCTCTGGTAAATTCTCACAGTTAGTCCCTTCCCTCTCAAAAAGATAAGGTACCGCATCCAAGCGCAATCCATCTACCCCCAAAGAAAACCAAAAATCAGTTACTCTATATATTTCTTTTTGAACAATTGGATTGTCAAAGTTTAAATCAGGTTGATACGAATAAAATCTATGCCAGTAATAAGCTTTAACTTCTTCAGACCATGTCCAATTAGATACTTCAAAATCTTTAAAAATAATACGTGCGTCTTTATATTTATCAGTGGTATCGTTCCATACGTAATAATTCCTATAATTTGATCCAGCTTTTGACTGTTTTGCTCTTGCAAACCAAGGATGTTGATCTGAAGTATGATTAATAACAAGCTCGGTAATAACCCTTAATCCTCGAGCATGAGCCTCTTTCAAAAATTCTTTAAAATCTCTCAATGTACCATAATTAGGATGCACATCATAATAATCCGCAATATCATATCCATCATCCTTAAGAGGAGATGGATAAAAAGGCAGCAGCCAAATAGCCGTAATTCCAAAATTTTTTAAATAATCTAACTTTTGTGTAAGTCCTTTGAAATCACCAATGCCATCAGCATTGCTATCGCAAAATGTTTTAACATGAAGCTGATAAATGACGGCATCCTTATACCATAAAGAATTATTTTCAAGATTATCGCGTAAAGTTCTCATAGGTATCTCTTCTTTTACATGAAATAATCAAAATCTTGTTCACGGTGCATATGCTTCCTAATATGGATAACATGCGCTGGTGAGCGCTGAGGATCCAATTCTATATAACTTTTTGCTCCCTGCCAAATATATTTGTCATCGCTAAGAAGATCATGCGCTAAATATGGGTTTTTTTTATCCGCTCCCAACTCATCAAGAGGTACTTGAAGATACCCAACCTGAGTATGATAGGGATCAATATTTACGATAACAAGAATAATATTTGAATAATCTGCCGTTGTTTTATAATAAGCTAATAAAAAATTATTGTTAATGTCGCAAAATCTAATGTTTCTTGTAAACTGCAAAGCAGGATTTTCCTTACGAATCTTGTTAAGTCTTGCCAACAAACCTTTTAAATGCCCTTTTTTATTCCAATCCCAATTCTTTATCTCGTATTTCTCGGAATTGAGATATTCTTCTTTATTAGGAATAGCTTCGGAAACATATAACTCAAAAGCAGGACCATATATTCCATAATTTGAAGAAAGTGTCGCAGCCATAACAGCCCTAACAATAAACGCCGGCCGGCCTCCATATTGTAAATGTTCAGGTAAGATATCCGGAGTATTCGGCCAGAAATTTGGGCGTAAATAATCGGCAACTTCCGTTCTTGTTAATTCTGTAAGATAATCGATAAATTCATTCTTTGTTTTTCTCCATGTAAAGTATGTATATGATTGGCTAAAACCTCCTTTAGCAAGACGACACATAATATTAGGACGCGTGAATGCTTCGGCCAAGAAGATTGTTTTAGGATAGTCTTTTCTGATTTCAGAAATAAGCCAATCCCAGAAAACAAATGGCTTTGTGTGAGGATTGTCGACTCGAAATATGTTCACTCCTTGTTTTATCCAGAAAAGCACAATACTTTTTAATTCTTCCCAAAGAATTTTAATATCATCAGTCTCAAAATTTATGGATAAAATATCTTCATATTTTTTAGGCGGATTCTCAGCATATTGAACGGTTCCATCCGGCCGCCACTTAAACCACTCTGGATGTTCCTTAACATATGGATGATCCGGTGAACATTGATAAGCTAAATCTAAGGCAACTTCTAAATTGTATTCTTTCGCTTTGTCAACGAAATGTCTAAAAGAATTCATATCTCCTAATTGAGGATGTATCGTTTTATGGCCTCCCTCTTCTGAACCAATAGCCCAAGGACAACCAGGATCATTTTTCTTGCATTCAATTGAATTATTTGCACCTTTTCTGTTTGTTTTTCCAATAGGATGAATAGGCGGAAAGTAGATAATATCAAATCCCATACGAGAGATCTCAGGTATTAATTTTTCACAATCTTTAAATGAACCATGCTTTCCGGATTGTTCGCTACATGAACGAGGAAAAAATTCATACCAACTGCTGAACAAAGCCAATTTCCTCTCTACGCTGATTCTCAACTCCTTATTATAGGTAATACCTTTCTGCAAATTAGGATTTTTCTGCATCATATTCATCAATTCATTATTCATCAGAATGGATGAAAGAGTATTGTTATCATCACTCGTATATAACTGTTCTAAATAGGCATCAATGACCTCAACTATCGATGGTTCTTTAATTTTTGCTTTTGCTTCCTCGAGGATACCAATCCCTATTTTTAAATCTACAGAAACGTCCTGTTTGGCATTAATTTTTTTCTCAAGAGCTTTACGCCATGTACTAAATTCATCGATATACCCCCGGACACTGTAGCAATAATCCTCCTCTTTTTCTATCGGAAAAGATCCAATCCAGCGATCATTACCTAAAGGCTTCATATAAACCTCATGCCATTCACTTTCTTTGATTGTACGGAAAATAACAGTTG
This sequence comes from Candidatus Omnitrophota bacterium, assembly GCA_023135905.1. Classification (GTDB taxonomy): domain Bacteria; phylum Omnitrophota; class Gorgyraeia; order Duberdicusellales; family 4484-171; genus JAGLSE01. Next base: position 6,986 of record JAGLSE010000049.1, on the reverse strand, counting down.
CAATAATTTCATCGTGGCCATCCGCAAAAACATTTGCCCGAACAACAACATTTTCTCCAATAGTTCTTTTTATTGAGAACTCCCCTCCATCAATCTCTGGAGTAACTTTTTCAACCATAAGACGAATAAAAAAATTATCGCTTTTTTTAGGAATGACCATTTTTTTATAAGATATATTAGTTGATTTAGGCATATAAATACCCCCTTTTATATTCTTCTTTAAAATTAATTCTTATTATCAACGCAAAATTCTATAAATTTCAATAGCTCACGCATATTCTTACGAATATTCCAAATAAAATATCATACTACGTTTATGTGACCTCCGCCTCCATATTGCCTTGCGACATTTACTATATTAATTCCTCCTCTTACCTACTCTTATTTTATCTCCATCGGGGTTAATATGTACACCGATAAAAATATTATCTGGCTGTTCCATCTTAGCTTTTATTTGTTTTAAGCTCGCCATAATTTTTCTTGCGATTACAACTAATCTGATTTAATTAAACTTTTTTCTTTCTCAATTCCATGCAAATAAATATTCCATAAGGTGTTAAATTTATGAATAGGAGGATTCGTATAATTTGTTAAAGCAAAATACGCACTAGCTGATCTAATAAGTCCGAAAAACGCAAAACCGGCGGTGTCAAGGTTAATGTCATTACGCAAAAAGTCTTGTTTTTTTGCTTGCATAAGTATTTTTTTAATTTTTGCCTTATATTTATCTGTTGTGCTTAAAATCTTTTTTCTCAAGAAGTCATCTCTAAGATGTATAGCAGTTGAAGTAATTGCGAATAAAAGGCTCTTTTTCTCTTGAGCGAAAACAATATGCGTTTTCATAATTTCTCTTAGCTTTTCTATTGGATTTTTATTATTATACTTTATTGTCTGATCGATAGCAAGTAGTAGATTATACTCAAATTGATCAATCAAACCGATAAGTATCGCCTGTTTATCTTTAAAATGTCTATAAATAGCACTTTCTGAAATTTCATTCTTTTGAGCTATATTTTTTATGGTTAAATTATGTAATCCCTTGGAGATTAACAGTTCAGCTGCTGAGTTAATAATTTCTACTCTTCTTTGAGAAGATGTTTTTCTTTTCATAACAACTTCCTTTTTGGATTGGCGATCAACTACCCCGCAGCAAGCTACGGGGTATCGAAGGCTTCCCCTAAATAACTTTCCCTCAGTAAACCGCGGGAAAGTAAACCCGAGATACTTCGACTCGTTTTACTCGCTCAGAATCAATTCGCCTACAGATTTTTCTCCGAAAAATCTAAGTCTCATTGATTAAAAAAATAAACCATTTTACTTGATATGTTAGTGAGCATTCACAAACATAATATCATTTCTTATTATTTTAGTCAATTAAACAGTCAAAAAAACAGGAGGTCAAGTCTCGACTTGACTACACTTTGTCTTAAATCATTAAACACCCTCCCTGAAAATGAGAATACATCCCATTCAAAATAAAACTGCTAAAGGTAGAAAGTAAATCTTGAAGCTTTTTTATGTGGTACATTTTTCGTGCGGTTGGTGCATTTACTTCTTACAGCATTTTTTCTATAGAAGCCTTTTTGGCAGCGTAGGATTTATCCAAACCAATTTCAATGGCCAGATCACAAAAGGAAAGGGCCGTTTCAAATTCACCTGCTTCAACCGTGGTCGATATTCCCCGTTCAAGAAAACGCAGCGCCGGTAGGTATTTGGATAATTGGGAACTATTTTTTACCTGCGCCTCCTCCAGATATTCGCCGGCACGCTCTACCGCTTGTCGACATAAGAGGAGATCGTCAACTTGATAGGCATCTTCTGCCAAAAGGTCATAGATAAAAAACTTCACCGCGTTAGGGATTGAGTTAAACTTTTCAAGAAAATTAAGTAAATATCGCTTCCCTCTCTCACTGCCGCCAAGTAATGCTTCGCTATGTCCTACAAAAACATTTTCCAATATCTCATCCGGTTTTTTAACAAGCCGTTTGCGTCGCTCTGCCATTTCAGTGTTCCATCCTTTTATTGCCAAATTTACAAAAAAAATTTTATGGTGTGAATGATAAATAGTGAGTGGAGAAATTTGCTTCCTAAATTTTGGGGTGGATGACGGGATTTGAACCCGCGACTTCTTGAACCACAATCAAGTGCTCTGCCAACTGAGCTACATCCACCATTATTTGTTTAATATATTTTTAATTAACTCTCGCCCACAACCTGACTTTAAAAACTTTTCTCTATTGCGAGCGTTTTCTCTCTCTTTTACCTCTTCATAATATACAATCTCAAAAGGAACTCTCGACTTAGTAGACTGTGTTCTTCCTGTATTATGTTCTCTCAATCTTCTATTAAGATTATTCGTTATGCCTATATAAATATTATCATCTTTTTTACTAACCAACACATATACATAATACATTCTACTACAAGTGCTCCCTGCCTGCCGGCAGGCAGGTGCCAACTGAGCTACATCCACCATTATTTGTTTAATTTATTCCCGGGTCGACCCCCTACAATATTTTATATTCAGCCTATTCAGGTTTATCTTTACCTGAAGGTTTCAATACATCATTTAAAACGCCCAATGTTCCTTTTATTGTCTCTACGGCAGTATCTATTGTACCTACAGCTGTATCGACAGTCAACTCTTTTACCCCGTCAAGGCCTTCGCCAACCACTTTTGTTGTTTTACCTACTACTTCTCCAACTCCATCTATACTGCCGGAAACTGTTTTTCTTGTCATATCTATAAGTTCTCCGGCTATAAGGCCTGGCCCAATAGGTATAGAGTCTTTAAGACTTTTTACAATAGAAGAAAAATTAAGGTTAGGTGCATCCATTTTTGTCTTTATCCTAAATTTTATTTCTGGTTTTTCTCTATCTCCTTGGATTAAAGCCAATATCGTCCTCAATAATCTTTTTTTGGTCTTTCCTTCTTTATCCTCTAAAAATTCTATACTATCTATTGATAAAACATTATCTATAGATAAATCATTATTTTTTGAATTAAAACCACTCTTAATTGAAACTTGAGTTCCTTTAACACCTAAATTATCCGAATGAAAAGCCATAGGATAATATTGGTTAAACATTTCATAACTAATCTCATTTATGGATGCTTTTATATCCATATCTCTTTTTAAATAATCAACCCAACCATTTATATTAATCCCTTTATTTACAACACCTTTATCAGTTTGTAAAGATGAGGTAAAATTAAGATACATTTTAGAAAACTCCGGATAAGAAATATTTTTTACTTTTACATCTATATTTTTAAAAGTAATTATCAACTTCTCGTCTTTTACAAAATTCTCAAATTCTATTTCGCCATTTTTAATATCAATATTGTTAATTATAAAAATTATCTTTTTATCTCCACTAGAACCTTTTGATTCATTTATTTTATCTTTTTCTTCCGATAAGGTATTTTCTAGAGCTAAGTCTTCATCTTTATAAAAATTCGATTCTTGTGTTGATTTTACTAAAATATTTTTTAACGGGAAATCAATATTCCCGTTATTATCTCTTTTAATCCTACCTTTTACATCTTCTATTAAAACTTCATCTATAACATATTTAGTATCAAAAGGATTAAATAAACCTAAAGAAATATTAATTTTTTTACAATATAAGCCTTTAATAATTAAATTTTTAATCTCAAAATTAAAAGGAAATTCTAATCGTAATGAATGCAATTGAACATGCAGGTTTAAATTCTCTTTAGCAAATTTTTCTAAAATATTTTTCCCTTGAATATTAACAAAAGCAAATATACCAAAATAAATAATTACAATTAAAATTAATATTACAGAAATGTTTCTAAGATTTTTTTTCATTTTTAATTATTTAATACTTAAGATTTAGGTAAGATAAATATTTTATACGCGCCTGGCTAGATTCGAACCAGCGACCCTCTGCTTAGAAGGCAGATGCTCTATCCAACTGAGCTACAGGCGCATAATTATCATAGTAAAATAGCTGTTTTCGATGTATTTTTTTTGTACTTATCAATTTGTAAACTTATAACTAATAATTGGTCGGGAGAGTGGGATTCGAACCCACGACCCCATGGTCCCAAACCATGTACGCTAGCCAGGCTGCGCTACCTCCCGAGAATTATTAATCCGGATTTAATTCCATCAATTAGGCCTTAAAGAAATTCAAAAGCCTAATCTCTAAACCCACCAAGATTAACCTATTATACTTAATTTTTTAAAGCTGTAAAGCAATTTTCTAATCCACTATCAAAATATAATGATTAGTTTATTCGAAGCAAAATTAACCATCGATCCCCCTAATAAAATCTTTTTTGCCATTTAAAACAACGGTGCTATTTTGAACTTTTGTTAAGGTATTTAGAAACTATATCCTTAACATTACCATAAACATAAGGATTAGAAACAATATATCCAATATCATTGTATGTTAAAGGACATCCTCTAAGATTAGTTAATGTCCCACCTGCTTCCTTAATTATACAGGCGCCTCCGGCAAAATCCCAGGGCCTATCATGAAATTCAACAGCCAAATCTAGTGTACCTTCTGCGACATAAGATAATTGTCTAACAGATGAACCAAGCATCCTTATATTAAAAACTTCTTTAGCTAAATCGCCTAAAACTCCAAGCATAACTTCCGGCGCATATCTTATACTGGAATCAAAAGATATGGAACACTCTTTTAAATCTTTAGTTGAAGAAACCGATATCTTTTCCCCATTCTTATAAGCTCCATTACCTTTATCGCCTACATACAATTCTTTATCTTTAGGCATATATATAACCCCAGCTACAAAATCACCTTTATAAATAACGCCAATAGATACTCCATAAATGTCTATATTGCGCATAAAATTATGTGTTCCGTCAAGAGGGTCAATTATCCATACATATTCGTTATTTTCCCCGCTATTACCACTCTCTTCAGCAATTATTCCATGCTCAGGAAATTTTGTTTTGACCTTATCAATTATTATTTTTTCAGCCTCTTTATCTAAATTAGTAGCAAAGTTTCTATCCCCTTTCTTTTCAATTTGAGTAATATTCCCAAAATTTTGCAATAAAAAAACACCAGCCTCTTTTGCCAAATCTGCAGCTAAATTTACAATTTCTTTCATAATTAATAAAACCTCCTATTAATATCTAAAACTTAACCTTTTCTTAAATAATTTTTCATATCCCTTTGAGCCTCTTTTTTTACAACATCATCCCTAAGTTTCTTTCTTTTATCATAAGTATGTTTACCTTTTGCCAAAGCAATTTCTACTTTAACCCGGCCTTTTACATTAAAATACACTTTCAAAGGAATAATAGTAAATCCTCTCTGCAAAGTTAACCCAATTAATTTATTTATTTCATGCTTATGAACTAAAAGTTTTCTAACTCTTTTAGGGTCAGTTTTAAAATAAGAACTTTTTTCAAATTCAGGTATATGCATGTTATATAAAAAAATTTCCTCTTTTTCTATCCGTGCAAAACTATCTTCTAATGAACAACTTCTAGTCCTTAAAGATTTTACTTCATTACCTTTAAGCTCTATCCCGGCTTCCAATACTTCTGTAATATGATAATCTCTTCTTCCTTTTCTATTTGTTGCAACTGGTTTCATAACACACCTCTTAACTAGTCTTTAGCAAACTACAGGAATTTTTCGCATTCCTTAATTTTAATATTTACGGTATTTAAGATTTAAGTTTTTGTTTGCAACTTGGCTTTTACAAAGCCTAGCTGCATTAATCAAAATGAAAAATTTGATAATTTCAAATATATCCCCAACCATATTGGAATAGTTACAATACTAAACAAATGAGTAACGAAAACGCCTTGCGAAACAAATCCACTGTTAGCTTCCCTAAAATTAACTACGATTGGTAAAGATGCCGCTGAAGGCATTGCAGCCTGTAATATAATAAACACTCCTAAAAGGGATACTTCCTTAAAATATAACAGTCCTATCAAAAATAATGTCGGCAAAATTATTAATTTAACAATACTAGCTTGAGCAACAAACCTCAAAGATTTAGAAACTCCTTCGAATTTAACCTTTGACAGCCAGCATCCCAATACTATCATAGAGAAAACAAAGCTCACATCTCCAACCATTCTTACAGGTTCAATTAGCATTAAAGGGACAAACTTAGATATACCAGTATAAATTAATAGCAGCGAAACCACAGTACTAACCACCGGCGGTGTCATTAAAGATTTAAATTGAAATTTATCTCCTTTTTTCTTAAATATAAAAAAACTCCCAATTGACCACATAATGACATTAAATCCAATAAGATATAAAAAAATGTAGACTAAAAACCGGTCTCTAATTGCCGCAGGGAAAAGAAAAAAAGCTATATTCATCGGCAGATACCCCGCATTTTGGAAACTTGTTAAACTAATAAACTCCCTTTTAAATTCAAAATTCCCCCTAAAAGAAAAAATAAATCCCAAAGAATACCCCGCAAAGAAAATACCAACGCTTAAAATAATAAAAATATTTAAAGGCGCATTTAAAACTGCTCTAGAGTTTTCAATTAAATGTGAAAATATTAAAGCCGGAATAGATATGCTTATTACAAAAAAAGTCAAAAACTTAAGGATATCTTCTGTAATTATCCTTCTTTTATAAAGAAAAAATCCCAGCAAAGTGATTAAAGAAAGTTTTATAACTGCAAATGAAATTGTCCACATGGGATTGATTATAACATGAGATATTTGGTTGACAAAGACAATAAAATGTAGTTATATATTGATAAATATGCGCGGGTGGCGGAATTGGCAGACGCGCTAGATTCAGATTCTAGTGGGGAACCATGGGGGTTCAAGTCCCCCCTCGCGCATTGATTTAAATACAATTAACTTTACTGGAGAGGTGGCAGAGTCCGGTTGAATGCGTCCGATTCGAAATCGGATGTCCGCTTAACCGCGGACCGGGAGTTCAAATCTCCCCCTCTCCGTTGTTTTACCTATAACGAAAAACCGTTAACCAGACAT
>JAGLSE010000048.1 GCA_023135905.1 Candidatus Omnitrophota bacterium | reverse complement strand
TTTAAATGTATTTTTACATTTTTTAAATATTATCATTTTTGGAAAGATTATACACAATAAAACACGTTCTATAGAAATAGCATCTTTATCTTTGGTTTTTTTAGCTTTAATGCCAACAGCGGTTACTGTTTTTGGAATGAGAAGCCTTTATTCTACTTTCTCCACGTTGCTCCTACTAATTTGTCTTTATGTTTTTCATAAGAGGGGATTGACTTTGTTGAATTCAGGGGTATGCCTTTTAGGTATGTTGGTTTCTTTGTCTATTTATGAAGTGCCATTTCCTTCATTTGTTGTTTTTGGATTTCTGATTATGGCAGGAAGAGAACGATTTAAATATTTATTATTTATGTGTATGCTATCATTTTGTTATTTATTGCCAAATTTAATATTTTTCCCCAAATTCAAAATGGGTGAGATTGCTCAGAGAAGCTTTGAATTTTCAAGTATAATTGAATTTCTAAAAGCACCGGGCTCAATTATATATATATGCGGGGTTTTTAGAGATCGAATTTCCGGGCTTAGTTGGGATTTAGCTGACATCCTAAAGCTGGCTATTTCAGTTGGATTAGTCTGTTTTATTTGGAATTATGCAAGAATAGAAAAAATTACAAAAGAGAATGCGAAGGAAGGTTTTAAAAGACTTTTTTTTTATTCGTCGGGCATTATTTTACCTTTTATTATAACTTGTGTGCTTACTTGGTCTCAGAAACCTTATATGTATTACGCGCCTTCCTTTGGGCTTTCTTTGTTTGTACCTTCGGTGTTGATTCTATTTTTTAGAAAAAAAATCACAAAAAAAATTATTTTTTTTAGTATATTGTTTATAGTTATATTATCTAATATGGTTCTTTTTTCTTCTCAGAGAATGTGGAAAGATGCTTCCAAAACCAGGTTTGAGTTGTTCGCGTTTTTGGATGAATATGAAGAAAATATTCCGGATAAATCCAGTATTGTTTTAATTAACGTCCCCAGAATTTGGCAGATTCCCGATTTTCTTTATAGTCAAGTATGGGTTTTTCAAAACATGTTAGAATGGAGATATAATCTAAAAAAAGAAAGGCCGAAAACAATTTGGTATAATATAATTCAATATTATTCAGGAGTTTATGATGTTGCCGGATTTTCCGAAATATTTTTAAAATCCAATACAATAGAGATTGATTCAATGTCGTTTATTGATAAAAATAAACATGTTCCATTTTCGGATATATATTTGTTAGGGTATGATAATCAAGGGTTTTATCCCATAAGCAAAGTATTATTTTATGATGATAATGAAAAGAATATTCTTAAATTTTCTAATTTTGCTTCAAAAGTATTAAAGGCTTCAAAACCCATATCTATTGTTGAGGGTAAAGGAATTAAAAAAATAAGTTATCAGAAATAGCGGTCTAACTCGAATGTGTAAGCTACTCCACCGACTTTAGTCGGGGGAGTAATTTAACTGGGAGATATAATTTGTGAATAAAATTTCTTTAAACATTTCGGAAAATATTTATAAGATGTTTGAAATTTTCAGGAAAAGTTTGTATTTAAAAATTAGTATGCTGATATTTTTATTAATTGGCATAGTTCATTTTGGGTGGATATTCGACCAAGTGCTTCATGATGATATGTGGTATTTCCATACCTTTGCGAGAAAAAGTTTGAGTAGTGTTTTAGAAATTCAAAGTTTAATATTTGAGTCGCCTACATATAGATTTCTGCATGTTCCCTTGCTCTGGTTTTTGAATATTTTTTTTGGTTCTAACGGGTGGATGTATAATTTTTTAAATATATTCTTACATTTTTTAAATGTTATCATTTTGGGGAAGATTATACACAACAAAACACGCTCTATAGAGATAGCATCTTTATCTTTAATTTTCTTTGCTTTGCTGCCAACTGCTGTTACTGTTTTTGGGATGAGACATCTTTTTTCTACGGTTGCCGTATTGCCTATGTTAATTTGTCTCTATGTTTTTCAAAAACGAGGGGTGACCCTTCTAAGCGCAGGGATAGGGTTTTTGGTTTTGTTGATTGCTTTATCTATTTATGAAGCGCCTTTTCCTTTATTGGCAGTTTTTGGATTCTTAATCGTATCAAAAAAAGACAGGCTTAGATATTTGTTATTTTTATCTATACTTTCATTCTGCTATCTCTTGCCGAATTTAATATTTTTTCCTAAATATAAACTTTGGTGTCTTGAGCAAAGGAAATTAAATTTTTTAAGCGTAATTAAATTTATCTTAGGCCCTGGTTCATTTATCTATATATGCGGAGTTTTTAAGGATCGAATTAACGGCCTTAGCTGGGGTTTGGTTGATATTTTAAAGATAGCAATTTCAACCGGATTAGCTTGTTTTATTTGGAATTATGCGGGAATAGGAAAAATTACCAAAGAGAGTGCCGAGAAAGGCTATAGAAACCTTTTTTTCTGTTCGGTAAGTATTATTTTGCCTTTTATTATAACCTGTGTGCTTACCGGGTTTCAGACGGTGTATCTCTATTATGTTCCCTCTTTTGGATTTTTTTTGCTTGTGACTTCGGCACTGATTTTATTTTTGAGAAAAAAAGTTGTGAAAAAAGTTGTTTTCCTTGCCATGCTGGTTATAGTCATATTATCGAATATGGTTCTTTTGTCTTCTCAGAAAATGTGGAGAGATGTTGCCAAGGTTAGGGTGGCATTGTTTTTATTTTTGGATAAATATGAAGAAAATATTCCGAAGAAATCCAGCATTGTTTTTGTTAACCTTCCCAGAGTCTGGCAAATTCCCGATTTTCTTTATAATCAAGGATGGATTATGCAAAATATAATAGAATGGAAATATGATCTAGAAAGAAAGGAAAAAACAGATAGCCATAGAATAATCGAATATTATTCGGGAGTTTATAGTGCTGACGATTTTTCTAAAATATTTTCGCAATCCGACACAATAGAAATTGATTCAATGTCACTGACAGAAAAAAATAAACATATTTCTTTTTCCGATATATATTTGGTGGGATTTGATAATCAAGGGTTTTATCCTGTAAGTGAAGTATTTATTTATGATAACGATGAAAAGAATGTTATCAAATCTTCGGATTTTGTATCAAAGAACTTAGCTGATTTCAGACCTTTACATATAGTTGACGGTAAAGGTATTAGGGAAGTAATTTACCATCCTTCAGTGCAATGATTGTGAAAAAAATATCTGTTAAGAAAAAGGCATTATTGGTATTTTTCGGATCACTATTAAGTGTGTTTATCCTTGAGGCGGGATTACGTATTGGAGGATTTATACTTCTTTCGTTGCAAGAATATAGAAATATAGTTTCTATCCGGCAAAAAGGAACGTATCGTATTATGTGCTTAGGCGAATCTACCACCGCTTTGGGTGGAGCGAATTCCTACCCTAGTCAATTAGAAGAAATTTTAAACAAAAAAAATATCGGGATACAGTTTAGTGTAGTAAACAAGGGGATAGCCGCAGGGGATTCAGACGTTTTATTATTGCAATTGGAAGATAATTTAGAAAGATATAAACCAAATATGGTTATTTCAATGATGGGGATAAATGATGTTAGGGATAAGATGGTTTACGGATTAAAAGATAAAAAGAATTATTTTTTAGAATCGTTTAAAACATATAAATTAATGAGACTCTTAAAATTTCATATTAAAAGTAAGTCAAAATATTTTTTTAATTATAGAAGAACAGTCAAAATAGAAAATGGTATAGAAAAAATAGATAATTTGGGAGAAGCTGAGAGTATTGAAACAGATGAAGAGAAACTTAAGAGACTTTTAATTGCTTATTCTAAAAATCCTGGAGAATATTTCAATTTAGGGTGGTTCTATAGAGAGAAAGGCGATTATGAAAAAGCCGAAGTAGTATTTAAAGAAGCTATTGAGTTAAATCCTGAAGATAATGGGGCGTATCGCGCTTTAGAAAGATGTTATTGGGATCAAGGTAAATATGATATGACCGAAGAAATGTATAAGAAAGCTGTTGAGCTAAATCCTAATAATGATAGTCTATATGTTGGATTAGGTATTTGTTATAAAGATCAAATGAGATTTGATGAATCCGAAGAAATGTTTAGGAGAGCTGTTGAAATAAATCCGGAAAATGATATAGCATGTTTTGAATTGGGAAGGTGTTATAACGGACCTGGAAATTATAGTAAAGCAGCAGCTTTACTGGAAAGAGCTATTGAGATAAGTCCAAATAATGATAGAGCTTTTGTGGCATTGGGATTTTGTTATAGGAGGCAATCGAAGTTTAAAAAAGCTGAAGATGTCCTTGAGAGAGTTATAGAGTTTAGTCCAGGAAATGATAGGGCATATTATGAATTGGGCTGGTGCTATAGAGAACAAGAAAAGTATTATGAAGCAGAAGAGATGTTTAAAAAGGCTGCCGAAATTAATCCTAAGAACGATTTAGCCTATTATGGATTAGGATATTTTTCTAAGGAGGGGGATAGAGAAAATAAAATTGAAAAGATGATTAAAAAATCTTTAGAAATAAATTCTAATAATGATAGAGCCTGTGGAGTTTTAGCTTATTATTATAAAGGAATAGGAAAGGAAAGTTTATCAGAAGAGTATTTTCAAAAAGCAAATAAAGCAAGATTAGGTTTTTATAATTCCAGGACAAAACAAAATTATCAAAAAATGTGGGAAATATTAAAGAATAAAGGTGTAAAGTTAGTCTGCGTTCAGTATCCGGTGCGAAATGTAGAGTCTATAAAAAGGCTATTCGAAGATAAAGAAGATATTGTTTTTGTTGATAACGAAAAGGTGTTCAAAGAAGCTTTAATAGGGGTAAGATATAAGGAATACTTTACAGATATCTTCGGCGGAGATTTTGGCCACTGCACACCTGAAGGGAACAGATTGTTAGCTCAAAATATAGCGGATGTTGTATTGAGAGAATATTTTAAGTAGAGCCGCATACAAGGAATTTAAGTATTACTTTGGAGTTGTAATATGAAATTGGGTAGGAGGAGTTTTTTATTTGCTTTTATATTATTTTTTTCTCTATTGGCTTTTCATGCAATAGTTTCCATTAATGCTAAAGAGGATAAAGATGTACAGTGGGAATTTATTAAGCTGTATAAAGAATGGTTAAAACTAAATGATGAAACATTCAGAATGATGAGTTTTAAGATTTCTTCTTGTCAGCTGTTAAAAAGAGGATGCACTCCAAAAATTACTTTAGACGATAATCTGGGGAGGAAATGGATATTCAAAATGACTCATATGGATGATGCCAGGCCTTTAGATCATTATACAGAACAGGAGACCGCTGTTTTGTTATATAGAATTTATAAATTTTTTGGCATAGAAACTCCGCGGATTCATTTAACAACGATTAGCATAAATAAAAAAAAGATATTTGGCAGCATTCAAAGATTCATTCCCAATAAAGGAACACTTATAGAGTATTCTCCTTCCCAAATTTCTTCACACGGCTTTGATTATATTTTAAAAAAACATGTTATAGATTCTCTCTTTTCACTTTGCGGCTTGCGAGCTAGACATTTTTTGATCTCATCTTTAGATGAGAGCTCTAAGGTTAAAAATTTAATACATACGGATAATGAGTTCTATTTTGAAAATCCAAATAGCTGCAGTTTAACACATGGCTGGTTTGAGCCTAGGGCAAAAATATATCACACCGATTATTACCATGAGATATGGGAAGCCTATACAACCGGAAAGATTAATTTGGATTTTGAGAAGAATTTTGTTTTCATTAACTATGTTTCCGGCTTTCCTGACGACGTTTTTGAAGAGATGTTTTTTTCTACCAAGATGTTTGATTCTAAAGAATCTTCTCGATTTGGGTATATGGAAAATATAGTTAAAAGATTTTTACATTTTCTTTTTACAAGGAAAAACACTCTTAATAATGATTTTTTAAAATTTTATAAAAGTTTAGCTGAAAAAAGAAACAGCTCTTTAGAGTTTTACGAAGATAAGAATAGCCGGGGAATTATCGCCACTCTTTCAAGAAATTTTATTAAAGAAATAAAATATTTAAAAAAGGAAAAATCGAAACTCAAAGAGGCGCCAATCTATTCTTCAAATATAGATGCGATGTTCTCTTTAGAAGGATTCTTTTTCCTCAGGGAAGCCGGGAATGCATATTTGAAAAAAAAAGAATCTTTGGCTTCTGTAGGCCTCAATCTTTTAGAGAATCTATCTTCATTGAAGGCAGTTGCTGTAAATGAATATGAAAAGAAAACTCTTGAGTTCTATATAAAAGAGGCTGAAGAAGTATGTTCGAGCGCGGAAGTATCTACTAATTTTATTGAAATGCATAAGATAGCTAATTTTCTTGTTCCGGAGACTTAAACGAGTTGAGAAGGGAATGGATTTTAGCTTTATCATATTGAATAGTATTTTTTGCTATTTTATTGAATGGTTTGAGTAGAGCCGTATACAAGAAACTTAAGTATGACTTTGGGATTGTAATATGACATTGAATAGGAAGGTTCATTTATTTTATATTATTTTTTTGACTTTAAGACAATAGTTTTATTAAGCTACAGTTATGAGTAAAATATCTGCCGGAAAAAAAATAGTTTTAATTATATTCGGGTTATTTTTGTGTATACTCTTACTTGAAATAGGATTACGAGTTGGAGGGAGTATGTTTTTATTTTTTCAGGAATATAAAAACAGGAATACTATCAGACAAAAAGGATCCTACCGTATCATGTGTCTAGGTGAATCTACCACTGCCTTGGGAGATAATAATTCTTATCCTCGTCAACTGGAAGAGATATTGAATCAACGAGATATAGGAATAAAATTTGGCGTGATAAATAAAGGTGTTCCTGGGGCCAATACAGGTGATATAGTAGAGCAATTAGAATATAATCTGGACAAATATGTGCCTGATATGGTAATTGCAATGATGGGTATAAATGATACAAAAGATGTCAAGGTGTATGAATCTATTCTTCAAAAAAAGGTTTTATCGTTCTTTAGGTCGTTGCGAATATATGAATTGGGAAAGCTTCTCTGGCTGCATATTTCAAGTAATACAGGGGAAACTAGAACTGATATGCCGAGTACTTTTATTATGATAGATGGTTTAGGTCAGCCGGTTAGCATCGATGAAGATGAGAAAGAGTATAGAAAAAAGATAGAATTGAATCCAAAAAATGACGGAGCGTATAGTAAATTAGGATGGTGTTATAAGGAGCGCGCAAAGTATCATGAACCCGAAGAAATAATCGAAGAAAATGGAGAAAAAAAATTAGGGAACAACATTCCATCTACCATGACCGCATACAATATGTTAGAATGGCGTTGTTTTGATAAAGGAGAATATGAGGAAAACGAAAAAATAGTCAGAAAAATCATAGAGCTAAATCCGGAAAACGATGAAGCGTATGTTGATTTAGGGCAATGGTATATTACCCAGGGAGAGTATGGTAAATCTGAAAAAGCCCTTAAAAGGGCTATAGAGTTAAATCCAAAAAATAATAGAGCGCGCACTGAATTAAAACATTGTTATTGGCATTATAAAAATTATGATACAGCTGAAAAAATGTTTAAAAAAGCTATAGAGCTAAATCCGGAAAATGAAGAAGCCTTTATCGGGTTAGGGGCATGTTGTAGAGACAAAAGAGAGTATGATGAGGCTGAAGAAATGTATAAAAGAGCCATAGACATAAACCCTGAAAATGATATGTTTTATGTGGGATTAGCCTGGGTCTATAAAGACCAAAGAATGTTCGATAAAGCTATTGAGATGCTTGAAATAGCC
>JAGLSE010000047.1 GCA_023135905.1 Candidatus Omnitrophota bacterium | reverse complement strand
TAGAAATAAACTCAAATAATGATGAAATAGACATAACCTTAGCCCACTGCTATAAGGGGTTAGGAAAATTTAAATTAGCAGAAGAGCATTTTCAAAAGGCAAGTAGAATAAGGCTTAGGTATTATAATCCCGTAACACGGTATAATTATCAAAAGCTTAAAGAAATTGCAAGAAAGAGAGGGGTAAAATTGGTTTGCGTGGAATATCCGTTACGTTCTGTTGAGTCATTAAAAAACTTGCTAGGAAGTGAAGGAACTATTATTTTTGTAGATAATGGAGAGCTGTTTAAAGAAGTTCTAAAACAGGCAAATTATAATGAATATTTTACAGATATGTTTGGCGGAGACTTTGGACATTGCACTCCTAAAGGAAATAGGCTGTTAGCTGAGAATGTCGCTAATGTCATATTAAAAGAAATTTTTAATCAGTAAAATAAGTTAAATTATCCGGTGGGCATTTTGAATACTAAGTTATAGAGTTAAAGTATGATAGAGTTGTTAAAAGATAATTTAAATAGCGAACAAGGTCAAGATAAATTTCCTGCAATAAACTCATTATTCGCGATAGCCGTTTTTTTCTTTATCTCTTTGATAATAACTTTCCCTTTAATTTTATATTTTAAAAATTATGCGATAGGGAATTATCCTACAGATCTTTGGCCTGGCCTTTGGGGATTCTCTTGGGCTAAAAAGTGCGTTCTTGAAGGAAAAAATATTTTTTATACCTCTTATATGTGTTATCCTCCAGGCGGTAAAATTTATATTGTGAATTTATTTAACGCGATTATTTCTGTGCCGTTACAGCTTATTTTTAATGTTACTGTAACCTACAATATTGTTGTTTTAGTTTTATTGAATTTGGGAGCCTATAGCGCGTATTGTTTAGGCAAATATCTCACGAGAAGTTCAATTGCCGGCTTTGTTTGCGGAATTATTTATGGTTTTTCGCCATGTAGAATTTCATTCCTTTTTAATGGGACAGATCATTTATTGAATAGTGCCTGGATCCCTTTCGTTTTACTTTTTTTGTTCAAAACCGTGGAAGAAAAAGGGTATACTAAAAACTTTTCGTTAGCGATATTTTTTTACTTTTTGACGGCAGTTTCATCTTGGTATATGGGCTTATTTGCATCAATGTTTATAGGTATTACATTTTTTTATTATATAATTTTTAAGAGAAAAACGAAAGAATACCAGCAGAATGAAATATTTAAAAAGTTTATTTTGATATTTTTATTTTTTGCTATATTAATTAGCCCGTTTGTTTATTCTGTTGTCAATTCTTTTAAAGGGGATAACAATTTAGTCGCTAAAAGACATTCAGAAGCGACTTTAAAACTTATTGAGAGTATTGAGTATTCTAGCCTAATTGAATATTTTCGTCCAACGCCATTTAACGTCAGACCGAAATTGCAGGTAGATCCTGAATTTTCAAAACTTAATTTTCCTCAGCATCGCTTAATTTATGCGTATGGAGTTTATCTAGGGTATATTGTTTTGATATTAACATTCATAGGTTTGGTTTTTACAAAGAAAAAGAGTAAAGTTAGGCTTTGGATTTATTTTGCCATATTCTTTTTTATTTTGTCTTTAGGACCTTATCTGCATTTTAGCGGAAAAACCCCCGTATTAATATTCGGCCATACTATACCTTTGCCGTATTTGCTATTTTTCAAATTAATTCCTATTTTTGGAATAATAAATTGTCCTACGCGTTTTATAAATATGACATTTCTTTGTCTTTCTGTCCTAGCTGGTTTTGGTGTGGTTAGTATATTAAAACGTAATAAGAGGATCAATTCTTATGGATTAGGTTTTATAATAACTGTTTTAATTCTTCTAGAATATAATTTATTCTCTCTGGTGCCGTATCCTTTGCCTTTGACTAATACAAATGTCCCTGAGTTTTACTATGAATTAGCTAAGGAAAAAGATGATTTTGCTATAATAGAATTACCAATGAAAAATTGGAATTTTTATAAGGGTAAATATGGATTCGGACAGTCTATTCATTGGAAGAAAAGTGTGTTTAGTATATCAGTCCCTTCTCAATTCGATATGTACCCGTATATTGCTAAAAAAAATATTTTTGTTAATTATTTAGCTTATTTAGAAAGAACTTTGGCAACTCCAATTTCTTTTCTTGAGGTTGATCAGCGGAGCGCTTTGAATGAATTAAAAACTTACGATTTTAGATATATAGTGGTACATAATGATTTATTAGAAGAAGATGTTAGATATAGTCTGCATAAATATTTAAGAAAATTAATTGGGGAACCCGAGGAACATGACGGGAGTATAATGACTTATCGAATTAAATAATAGAATAGATAAATAGTTATGCAATATAAAAATATTTTTGTTACTGGTGGAACAGGTCGAATCGGACGTCATTTAATTAAACGTTTAGTTTCTGAGGGTTGTCAGGTTAAGATTTTAACTCGAAGAGATAGTTGTCAATTGATAGAGGATGATCATATCCAATTTGTAAAAGGAGATATTTTAAACCAGGATTTGATAAAGCAAGAAATACGAGGATGTGACTATTTGTTTCATTTAGCTGTTTATCAAAATATCAATGATAGAAAGAAAGATGAATTTGTTAGAGTAAATTTGGAAGGGACTAAATCTATATTAAATTGTTCAATGAATTCCGGACTTAAAAAGATTGTTTATGTTTCAACCGCAATGGTTTTTGAATCAACTGGGAATATTCAAAGAGACGAGAATTGGGTGCAGAAAACTTTTTCAGAGAATAATTATATCCAAACAAAAATAGAAGCCTTGGAAATTGTAAGGCAGGCAAAGAAAATTATACCTATAGTTATTGTTTATCCCTCTGAGGTTATTGATTTTAATGATTTTTCTTCTTCTCTTCCTGTAGGGGTTAAAAAATGGCAAAAGTCGTTATGGAAAATTTTAGGGGGTAGCATACCCGGAGGTTTGAGGGCACGAGTAGGCAATAAAAACAGAATTATAAATTATGTTGCTGTCCAAGATTTGGTGGAAGGTATGATACAAGCGGCAGAACAAGGAAGTGCAGGAGAGGAGTACCTTTTGTGTGGTGAGAATATTAAGATAGTAGATTATTTGGTAAAGGCTTCAAAGCGAATCAATAGTAGATTGTGGCCTATTAGAATACCTCTTTTCCCTTTGAAAGCTGTAAGTTTGTTAGGAAGAGGTATCCCTTTATCACCTATTATTAAATTGATATTAGAGCATTGTGAAATGAATGCTTGTTTTAGTTCAGAAAAAGCAAAAAAATATATAGGATATAACCAAACATTAAGACTTAAGTGAAAATAGTATGATGAAAAGAATAATTTCTGTAATTTTAAGAAAAGATATTTATTGTGCATTTTTAGTTTGTTATGGATGTGTTCTAATTCCTTTCACAGCATTTTTTGTTTTTATTGGAATAAAGTTAGATGATTTTTTAGGATTACCTAAGTTAATTCCAAAACCTTATAATTTGATATTATTTATTTTGTTTTTTTTACTAGGGTTAGGTATTGTGTTGTGGGCGTATAGTTATCTGGCAATAGAAGGGAAGGGTAGTTTTTCTCCTTATTTTGGTAAAACAAAACAATTAGTTAAGACAGGCCCTTATTCTATAGTGAGACATCCCTCCATTATAGGCAAGCTTTTTGGTGTAATAAGTTTGGGCTTTTTATTCCAATCTTATTCTTTTGTGTTTATTATTGTTCCTATATTATTGATAGGATCACTTATGGAAAAAGTATTGAGAGAAGAAAAGTTGTTAGAGAAAATATGGGGTATAGAATATATTAAATATAAAAAATCTATCCCTATGATTATACCTCGGTTTAGGTGAATAATGAAAAGAATACTATTAATTTTTTTGATTTTATTGGCAGGAGCTGCTCTTAGGTTCTACAATTTAGATAAATATAGTTTATGGTACGATGAAGCTTATAGTGTATTACAGGCTGAAATACCAAATGAAATTGTTGTAGAGAAAGATAGTACAGCTCCTTTATATATTCTATTTATTCATTTTTGGCAGCGTTTAACGAATAGTGTTTTTGGGTTAAGATTACCTTCTGTTTTATTTGGTTTAGCTTCGATATTTGTGGCTTATTTATTAGGAAGGTCTTTATTTAATGAAAAAGTTGCTTTTGTGAGCGTTTTTTTGTTGTCAATATCCCCTCTTCATGTCTATTATTCTCAAGAGGCGAGGATGTACTCTTTAATGACATTACTTTCTTTGTTTTCCGTTTACTTTTTAATAAAATCTCTGAGTTGTAAGAGAAATTTGTTTTTTGCAGGATATATAATTTGTAATCTATTGAATATATATTGTCACCATGTGGGACTATTCTTATGGATATCTCAAATAGTTTTTTTGATTGTAATACACAAAAATTATAAAAAACAATTTAAAAAGAAATGGTATATAAGTAATTTAATAATTTTGTTATTATTTTTGCCTGGGATAATTTATTCATTAAATTGGGCAAAAAAATTCTTAGATTCTCCTTCGGATTATTTTTATTATAACTTTTGGGCGCCAATACCCACAATTAATTCAATATTTATGACTTTTAAAAATTTTTCTGTAGGCTACAGTATTTCAAAAATAGTTTATGTCCCAGTTACAATTATTTTTATTTTTTTATTTTTAATAGGTATCTTATCAGGAAAACAAAAAAAAAGTATTTTTTTATGTTTGATTTGCCTTTTTGTCCCGATTTTAAGTTTTTTTGTAATATCAAAAAGCAATTCTATTTATGTTGACAGATATTTCATTGCCGGCTCTGTGTTTTATTACTATATTGTGGCATCTGGATTAGTTAGTATAAATAAAAAGATAAGTTTGCCTATCTGTTTAATAATATTAGTCACGTCATTGTTTTCATTAAATAATTGTTATAAGAATAAGTTGCCGTATTTATTGGAGGAGAGATTATGGGTCCAAAGAAAAAAGGACCATAAAGGAATAGCCGAGCACATTTCTAATGGTATCAAGAAGGAAGATGCAGTTTATCATACTTGTCGTAACACAATTTTCCCTTTCATTTATTATTTTAATAAAGTTAGGAATGTTGTTGAAACTGATAATAATAAGGGAGCATATTTATCTTTTGTAGATGGGGATAGACTGAAATTATATGAAATAAATTTATTCGGCCGATTTAAGGACGTCTCCGAGTCACTTTTAAATGATATTCCTAAAAGGATTTGGTTGATTTTTTCTATTTGGGATTTTGATAATATTGGTGCCGGATCGTTGGAGTTTAAGACCGTTAAATTTATGAATGAAAAATATAAGAATATTTCATATAAGAGATTCGATGGAGCAATAGTATGTCTTTATGAAACAAGGGATAATTAAAGTGAGAGAAAATTGTTTAAATTATTAAGTATAGTTTTTATATGGATAATGTGATGAGTATCTTTAGTAAAAATTCAGATAAATTGAAGTATTTATATGGAATAATATCTATATTTATAATTTGTTTGTTTTCTTCTCTGATACTTGTGAAGAGCATACACACATATCCTCAACTAGGTGATGAAGATGTTCATTTGAAATATTCTGCTAAAATTGTTAAATTAAAGATTATAGAAAATAAAAGTTTCAGAGAAATTGGTGAGGAGCTTTTTATTTCTAAGGAAATGGAAATGGATACACCAGTGATTATGGAATATATCCTGGGAGCTGTAATGTATTTAAAATATAAGAAAGAATTTTTAGCCCTAGCAGAAAAACCTTTTTGGGATTATCAGGCAAGTTATAAAGAAAATCAAGAAATGGGGGCTGAGATCCCTCGGGAATTATTAAATTTTAGCAGGTACTCATCTATGATAACATCGACATTAAGCTGCATTGTATTGTGGTTGATTTTATGTCATCTTAAAATATATGCAGGTGCTTTGATTGCTTCTTTATTGTTGTTTTGTAGTGATTTGTTTAAAGTATATTCTTTTATTAGTTGTCCTGAAATCTATTTAGTTTTATTCTCTGCTTGTGCGGTTTTGTTTTTTTTGAAATTTTATTCTAGGTTTTGTCATAATCGGAAAAGTTTTTTTTATTTTTTGGTTTTATCGGCTGTATTTATAAGTTTAGCATTACTGATTAAGCTTACAGCAATCATTTTCATTGGGTATTTTTTATTTTTTTTAATATTACTGGTGGTTTTTAAAAAAAGTATTGGTTTAACGGTTAAAATAAAATTGTTATTAATAATGGTAGTAATTTTTCCTTTAGTTATTAGTATTATGTCATATTTGTTTCATCCTCTTTTTCATATATATCCTTTAACCGGATGGATAAAAATAGTAATGAGTGAATTGTCTTATATTGGGGCTCAAAAATTAGCATTTTGTGAGGGAGGGTTATTTTTTATAGATAAATTTGTAATAATTCCACATAGAATAATGTATTGGGCGGTATCTATAATTAATTCGGATGGCGCCACTTATTTGTTTTTTTTCGGAATAATTATTTTATTTGCAGTCAATATGGTCAAATGTTTTAAGTGCAATAATAAGGTTAGGACTAAGAAGTCTTTAGTAGTTTCGATATCAGCGTTTTGTGTTTTTGTCATTTTTTATTTATTTTTGTTTTTTTATTATGATTGGGAACGTCCACATAAGGCAACTTTGATTGATCCTTGTGTCTCTCATACTGTTTTGTTTGTCCGTCCATTACGCGGTTGGGTTAATCAGAAACAAAAAGTATCCAATTGCGGGAAAAATAAAACTTTTAATCTTTGTGATTCTAGTGCTGATGAATTTAGAAATTTAGATTTTACTTTGTCTCGAAGAAGGAGCTGGGTACAAACAGGCACTGTTCTTAAAATTAATTATTTGTTATTAATTGGCATAAATATTATGTTTTTGTTGGGAATGAGAGATGCTCTTAGAAGGTCTAACTTTATAAAAAAGAATAAAGAATGTAAGAATAGTATGATTCTTGGTAGTTTGTTTTTATGGATTTGTTTGTTGCAAATAATATTTCAACATTGTGATTGGGAAAGATACTATTTAATAGGTGTCTATTTTTATTATATAATTGTGGGAATAGGAATAGGCACTATAGAAAAAAGAATTTATAAGAAATTAGTAGTATAGAAGCCATATTTATTGATTTAGAATAGATTAGGAAGATTTTCGCCTTTTTATAATATTTTTCAATTTGATTTCAAATTTTTTTTTATCTAACTATATTCATATTATTTGCCTTGGTATTTAAGCTTATGCTGGTTTATCGAGAAAAGATTCAGAATATAAAAATAACAAATGCATACAGCCAATAAGTGTCGATGAAGTTTGTGATAAAGTTATAAAAAAGTTGGAGTGAAGGTATTTTTAGTTTAAAATGTTTCTACGGCTGTTTAAGTAAATCATACGGGGAATATGAACATATAGAAAACGTGGTTAATATATTAAAGTGATTTGGGAGAAGGGGTTTTAGAAGAAAAGTTTTATAGAAGATTTAAACTGAAATAATTTTAGTTTAGTACATAGATATCGAAGAATATTTTTAAGCGGGTAAAATACCTTTAATTTATAATAAATTCTAAAGAAACGAAGATGAAGGTTCTATTTATTTTTAAAAGTGAGAATTTTTTGGTACCGATAGGATTATGTTTTATTTCCTCAGTTGCCAAAAAAGAAGGTTATAGTACTTATTTATGCGAGATGAATTCTCAAAATCCACTAAAATGTATTTCCGATTTAAGGCCGGATGTTGTTGCCTATAGCTCTTCTACAGGTGAAGCTAAACATTATATTAGATTGAATCAAATAATTAAAAAAAAATTTCCAGAGGTATTTACGATTATGGGCGGCCCGCATCCTACATTTTATCCAGATTTAATCTATAATAGCGATTTAGATGCAATATGCCGAGGCGAAGGGGAATATGCTTTCGTTGATACCTTAAAGATGCTTGCAGTCCAAAAATCTGTAGATGGCATACCCAATATTGTTACTAGAAATAACAGAGATAAATTGGCGGTCCGTAATTTAGTAGAAGATTTAGATACTTTGCCTTTTCCGGATTTTTCTTTAATTTATGATAATACTCCTTTAGGAAATTATCCTTTAAAAAGCATTATTACCTCAAGGGGGTGTCCCTACAAATGTACTTATTGTTTTAATAGTGCCTGGCGAGAGATTTACCGTAATAAAGGGAAAGCGGTTCGGCGCAATAGTGTAAATTATGTTATTGATGAAATTAAATATGTAAAAAATAGATGGCCTTTAAGTTTTGTTAAATTTTACGATGATATTTTTACTTACAAGGCAGATGAGTGGCTGGAAGAATTTTCTAAAAAATACAAAAAACATATAAATCTCCCTTTTTTTATTTTAACGCGGGCGGATTTACTTACTGAGGATATGGTGAAATTGCTGAAATTTGCCGGCTGCCGGACAATTAGTATGTCTATAGAGGCAGGAAATTCAAAAATTAGAGAAAATATGCTTAAACGTAGGATGACAAATAAACAGATTATTGAGGTTCATATGCTTTGTGATAAATATAAAATTTATACTTTTACTAATTGTATTATTGGTTTGCCGGAAACCAATGTTAGGAATGACATTGAATCGGTAGATTTAGCTATTACGTCAAAGGTTGATTGGGCAGAATTTCCCATTTTTCATCCTTATCCTAAAACTGAACTTGGAGAATTAACCATTGAAAAGGGCTATTATAAAGATAATTTTGAAGATTTGCATACTTCGTACCAATATAGATCTCCTTTAAATTGTTTTACCGAAAAGGAAAAGAATATTCAGATGAATCTTTCTTCTTTGGGGGCTGTAGCTGTAGTCTTTCCCTTTTTAAGGAATTTGATTTTACGATTTCTTATTTATCTCCCGCATAATTTTTTGTTTACTTTAATATATTATTTTATTAAGATGAGGGTTTTCCGAAAAAAAATATATGTTACTAAGGCAAGTTTCTGGGTTTCTTTAAAAATTTTTATTAAAAGTTTAAAGCAAGATTGGTTTCGGCATGAAAGGCGAAAAGGGTGATAAGGAAATAAAATGTCTTTAAATTTTTTTGTTAGCTAACTGTTAAATTAATTATGAAGGAAAAAACAATATATATTCCGGGTAGATATAATTATATTGCCTGTTTTTTGACATTAGACTGTAATTTTAAATGTGATTACTGTATAAATAGTCATCATGGAATTAAGAAGCATAAAAGTTTTCCTTTTAGCGGCAAAAAGTGGGTTTCCGCGTTAAATCGTTTGGTTTCTCGAACAGATTTGCCTATAACTTTACAAGGAGGAGAACCTAGCTTGCATCCGGATTTTATATGGATAATCAAAAATATAAAAAAAGAAGTAAATATTGATATACTTACTAATTTATCTTTTGATATCAATAGGTTTATAAAAGAAGTTGATCCATCTAGATTATATAGAGAGGCACCTTATCCTTCCATAAGGGTAAGCTATCATCCTCATTTCATGGAATTAGATAAGCTTATGATAAAAGTATTAAAAATGCAGGCGGCAGGATTTTCTATAGGTATCTATGGTGTTAGGCACCCTAATTTAAAATCCGAAATAGCAGATGCAAAGGATAAGTGTTCTGAATTAGGTATTGACTTTAGAGAGAAAGAATTTTTAGGTAAGTTTGGCGGTAAGCTGTATGGAGAATACTTTTATCCTGAAGCAGTTAGTGGAAATAACAAAAAAAAATGCCGATGCCGAAATTCTGAACTTATTATAGGCCCTGATGCCAGTATTTTCAAATGTCATCATGATTTGTATGATAGAGTATCTTCTATAGGTAATTTACTAGATCCTTGTTTTGAAATAAAGGATGTTTTTAGAGATTGCTCTAGCTTTGGTGATTGTAATCCTTGTGATATAAAAGTAAAGACAAATAGGTTTCAGATTTATGGACATACCTCCGTGGAAATTAAAGATATAAAGAGTAAGAATTAAGATGTTAACTAGACGAAAAGCCCATGTATTAGAGGATGAATGGAAGCTTGTTCTTAAGAGCTTATTAGGTGACAGTAACCGTTTTTTACAGTATATAGATGAATGGGAAAGAGAATTTGCAAGATATTTAGGGGTCAAATATGCTGTTGCAGTTAATTCAGGAAGGGGGGGGATGGAGAATATTCTTAAATCGTTCCATTTAGAACCCGGAGATGAGATTATCATTCCCGCTTATACTTTAAAAGATTTAATAAGCGTTATTCGAACTATGCGGTTAGTTCCAATTCCTGCGGATATAAATCCAAATACTTTTAACATAGATCCTGATTCAGTGGTAAAAAGGATTACAAAAAAAACAAAATTGATTTTAGCAACGCATATGTTTGGAACTCCTTGTGATATTGATGAAATCTTGAAAATTGCTAAGAATAAGTCGATTTATGTTATAGAAGATTGTGCACATTCGGCTGGGTCAAGATTTAAGGATAAGATTACAGGTTCATTTGGAGATGCGGCATTCTATAGTTTTGAATCAATGAAACCGATTAATACTTATGGCGGTGGGATGGTCGTTACAAATAATGAAGATTTATTTTTACGAGTTCGAAAATATTCCGGGGAATATAAATATAGGTCGTTTTTACCAAAAGAAAAGATTTTTGTTGCTTTTCTTGAACGTTTTATTTCTTCTACCTCAATATCGTTGCCAATCTTAAGTCTTCTTTCTTGCGAATGGTCTAATAAAAAGATAAGTAATCTTTATAGATTGATACAACGGCCTCCTTCTTTCATGACTTCATATACAGATTTTCAAGCATCTATTGGGTTAAAGAAAATAAAAACATTAGATGAAAGGATTGCCATAAGACAAGAAAAAGCTGGTTTATTTAAACAGTTGTTAAAAGGGATATTGATGTCTCAAGAAATAGGTAAAGATGTGTTTCCGAATTACTATTTTTTTGTGGGTTTGGTGTCAAAAAATAATATTTGGAGACTACGAAAAAGGTTGCTTAGATATGGTATAGATGCGGGCATAGAAGCGGAGATAACTGATGATTGTGGAGATCTTTTAGGATGGGATGATTGTCCTAATACAAAAAAAGTTTTTAAAAGTGCTATCCAACTGCCATTGCATGAAGGTATTTCTATAAAACATATATATATGATGGCGAGAGTCATTAAAAAAATTTTATGAATATGCTTTTTATAAATCCGCCTTTTGGTTATAAAGAAATTGGCGGCGATAAAGAAAATTTTAAAGGATCTCTTAATATAATTCCTCCTCTAGGGTTAGCCTATATAGCGGCTATAGCTGAAAAAAAAGGTCATAAAGTTAAAATAATTGATTGTTTTTTAGGTTTAGAGTTAAAAAGTTTAGTAATAGAAATTATTAATTTTAATCCGGAATTAATAGGAATTACAGCTACGACTCCCGGATTTTTAAATGCTATAGAATCTACAGTTTTTTTACGAAAGATTTTACCTAAGGCAATTTTTATCTGCGGAGGTCCGCATCCCACTGCTGATCCTAAGAATGCATTAGAAACGGAAGTATTTGATTATTTAATATTAGGTGAAGGAGAAGAAACATTTTCAGAACTTATATCGTTTATAGATGGCAAATGCAAAGTATTATTAGAAAATATTAAAGGGGTAGCTTTTAAAATAAAAAATAAAATTATAATTAATCAGCCTCGTCCAAGGATTGAAAATTTAGACTCGTTACCTTTGCCAGCACGACATTTGTTGCCGGCCTTGAAAGATTACAGTCCTACTCCTGCTTCCTATAGAAAATTACCTTTAGCAGTTATTATGACTTCCAGAGGTTGTCCTAGTTATTGCGTTTTTTGTGATAGATCGGTATTCGGTGAAAAGTTGAGGAAAAGGAGTGTTTCTAATATAATGTTAGAGGTAAAAGAAGTTGTTGATAAATATGGTGCGAAGGAAGTCCGTTTTTTTGATGATAGTTTGACTATTGATTCTAAACATGTGGAAGAATTGTGCTATGAAATGAAAAGGATATATCCTTCGATTCCATGGACTTGTCTTACAAAAGTTACAGCAGTTAATTTTGATATGCTTAAAATAATGAGGAAATCCGGGTGTTGGCAGGTGTTATTTGGTTTAGAATCAGGAGACGATGATATTTTAAAATGTCTAGGTAAAAGAAATACTGTAGATCAAAACAAGAAAGCTGTTTGGTGGGCTAAAAAAGCCGGTATGAGTATACGTGGTGATTTTTTGGTGGGTAGTCCTTGGGAGACCAAACATAGTTTTAAGAAAACTATTGAGTTTGCTAAAAGTCTTCCTTTAGATTTTGCGCATTTCAATAAGTTTGTTCCTTATCCCGGAACAATTATTTATAAAAATTTAGTTTCTAAAGGATATCATATTGATTTTAATAATGGAGGATATATAAATAATCATAATGATTTTTTGTATATACCCGAAGATTTTAGCGATACAGAGTATGAAAAACTTCTTAATAGGGCATATAAAGAATTTTATTTGCGCCCGGGATATATTTTTAAAAGGTTATTAGCTATGAGGACTTTTACGGAATTTATAGGAAATTTGAAAGGAGCATATTCGATAATGTCTTTATAGGCTCAATGTTAAATGTACAGTCATAAATGAAAAGAATAATTAAACAGACAAATAATTTGATATCTTTTATTGATGTTAAAAGGTGTAGGTGGAAACAAATATTTAGTAAAAACATTCTTTTTCCTATTATTTGGGTTACCAGAAGGTGTAATCTTAGATGTAGAATGTGCCAACAGTGGCAAACTTCTTCAGAGATATTGCATGAAGAGCTTACAACTAAAGAATGGTATTCTTTTATTGATGCTGCTTATAAACTGAAGGCTGCAGTTATAATTATTACAGGAGGGGAACCGCTTTTAAGGTCTGACATATTTGATATTATTAGATATATAAGAATATATGGTATTTCCGTCCATCTATGTACAAACGGAACTCTAATTAATGAAGATATTATAAAAGGATTACGGTTCTCAGGAGTAAATTCTATTTCTGTTTCTATTGATAGCTATTTAAGTGATATTCATAATCAAATGAGAGGTGTTGAGTGTTATGATAAAGTGATGGAAGGGATTAAGCTTATGAAGAAAAGTTTACCAGGAATAAAAATAGGAATAAATACTTTAATTACTAAAAGGAATTTTAGAAATATATATAAGATGGTCGCGTTTGCAGAAGAACTTAAAGTAGATCAAATTAAATTTTCACCGATTCATACAAATTTAAAACATAAGAATAATAATCAAGATTGTTTTAAAGAGTTGATTTTTAAAGATGAAGATTTATTTGAATTATCGTATGAGGTTAAAAAGCTTATTAAAGCGATTTCTTTATCGAGATTATTATCTAACTCTTTAGAATTTTTAAATGGTTTAAGCTTTTTATATAATTCCGATTATCAAAGGGTGCCTTGTTTTGCAGGTTATATTTCTTGTTCAGTTGATTCGTTGGGTTGGGTTTCTCCTTGTGAGGATATAGAAGGAAACGAAAATTTAAGGGATAAGTCATTGGAGAATATATTAAAATCCAAGGCTTTTAATGAGCTGCGGAAAAAGGTTCATCAATGCACCTCTAAATGTTGGGATACGACACATACTGAGATTAATATACGCTGTTCAACTCAAGGGTTTATTAGACAATTTTGTCAGATACTAAAAGAGTCGTTTTTTTATTTGAGATAAATGTAAATGGTAAATTAAGGTTAAAAGATGAAAAAAAGTATATTTTTTACTTTTCTATTGATATTTTTATATTTTTTTATTATATTCAATATTAATTTTAAGGGTCCTGATGAACCTATTTATTATGCCTATACTGCAAGTATTGTCGAAGATGGTGACCTTAATGCCGTTAACCATTTGAATGAATGTTATCCTTATTATCTTCCATCCGGTAAAGTGGGGATATCTGAAACATATAATCTTCCTGATTTTCATAATCATGGGGGAGTTGTTCTATGGGCGCCATTTTATATTTATGTAAAGATTATTTGTTTTTTTTCCGATAAGTTTGATTTGCTAAATCTAGGAACATTTGAATTTGAACAGGTTGCAAAATGTTTAATGTCCTTTAGTACGATTGTTTTCGCATTTTTTACTATTATGTTTACCTATTTGTTTTGCAGAAAATATTTTTCAGATAAAGTGACTGTTTGGTCTATTTTGGTAATTTTTTTTGGAACACCAATATTTTTTTATAGCCTTTTTGAAGTCGCTAATGCGAATATAATTGCAACATTATTGTCTGTTATTTTGATTTTATTTTATTTGCAAATTATTGATAAAGGAAAAACTCCATGGTTAGTTTTCGGATTATTTTTTTCTATTTGTATTGCCGTAAAAGTAGATTTATGGTTTCACAGCCTTTTTATATTCTCTTTTTTTATATATCATGTCATTGGTAGAAGAATATCATGGGTAAAAGGAATATTTTTTTTAATTGGAATTGTTCCGGGGATAGCTTTAAAGACTATAAATGATTATATTAAATATGGTAATTTGCATATAGGGGAAGTCTGCACATTAAATTTGAAAGGTAATTATTTGTTGGACCAACTTTTTTCTTCGTATCGCGGGTTTTTTTATACGTCTCCGGTATTTTATATCTGTTTAGCAGGTATATGTCTAATATTGTTGGATTATTTAAAAAAGAATAAAAATAATTATTCATCATTTAAAAATGTAAATATTGTTGCTTTGTTTTTGTGTTTATATGTTTTAATAAAGATAATTGTTTTGGGATGGCGTTATGCTTGGGGCGGGGGGACTTGCGGGGCAAGACCTTTACTTACGGAGTTTCCTGTATTTGTATTATTGTACGCAATTGTTTCGCAAATTCAAAAAAAGAGATTAACAAATATTATCTTTTACGGGATATCAATTATTTGTATCTTTTGGAATTTTTTGATAATTTCGGAATATATATCCCATAAGGATTTAATCTATGTGTCGGGATTCCCGCCAATTATTCAAAGATTTAGTAATATTAAATATGTTTTGATGCCGCTATTTCAGTTAAAAGAAATAGGTTTAAAATTAAAAATATGTATACCTTTGATTATTGCCGTAGGGCTGATAATATTATTTATTCTTAAGATATTAGGAAATCTTAAAGTATGGGGCAAATTGAAAAATTTTAAAAGTCAAAATGACAGTTTAAGATTTTATTATTTATTTACAGTGTATTTATCTGTAGGTTATATGATCGTTACCGGTCTTAATGTATTTAATAATAGAATAAATGTTAGAAATATGAAAAATGCCGGGTTTTTTAATAATCATAAAGTCATTAGTTCTTATGAGTTTGGAAAAGTAGAAAATTTGGGGTCTATTAACGAGATGATTTTTTATTTCACATTGAGGGGTGATGAGGATAGAGTTAATAAACTAAAAAAACAAAAAATTGAAATATATGGAGCGGAGATATTATAAAGTATAAGTTTTATGGGAATAATTTGTATTTTTAGATTTTGATATCGAATATAAGATATTTTTAGAGATTTCTGCAATTTTAGGAATTCTAACCCTTGTGATATAAAAATAAAGACTAATAGATTTTAAAAATATGTATATAATTCAGTGGAAATTAAGAATGTGGTATGGTAAGGATAATTTGTCATGAAAATTGTTTCTGTAGTTGGTACTAGGCCTAATTTTATTAAAGAGTATGCAATTGAGAAGGAATGCAGAAAATTAAAAATAAATAAGGTTATTGTTCATACTGGGCAACATTATGATTTTTTGATGTCGGATATATTTTTTAGGGAGTTATCTTTACCCAAACCAAAATATATTAATGTAGTAAAAAAAGAAAGCCATGGCAAAGAAACCGCGGCCATGCTTTCTTTTTTAGAAGAAGTTCTGAAGAAAGAGAAACC
Organism: Candidatus Omnitrophota bacterium; assembly: GCA_023135905.1. Classification (GTDB taxonomy): domain Bacteria; phylum Omnitrophota; class Gorgyraeia; order Duberdicusellales; family 4484-171; genus JAGLSE01. The sequence continues at coordinate 34,429 of JAGLSE010000047.1, read as the reverse complement.
TGACGTTACATTGGTTTATGGCGATGTGAATTCTACATTAGCAGGAGCATTGGCGTCGGTTAAACTACGGATACCAGTAGTTCATGTAGAAGCGGGTATTCGTTCGTATTCCAAGTACAACCCGGAAGAGATAAATAGAAGAATCGTTGATTGTATATCAGATACTTTATTTGCCGCTACTAGGGAATCTTATGAAAATCTAATCAAGGAAGGTCATCCTAAGAAATGCGTTTATTTGGTTGGTGATATTGTAAAAGATAGTTTGGAAATTATAATAAAAAAATTTAATATAAAAATTAATAGAGGAACCTATAATTTGGTGACTATCCATCGGATGGAGAATATTACTTCCAATGTTAGGCTTAAAAATATTGTTGAGGCTTTAATTGAATCTAAACAAGACATTAAATTCCCATTACATCCGAATACAGAAAAGTATTTAAAGAATTTTAATCTTTTAAATAAGATTAAAAAGGCTAAGACTATAGAATTGCTTCCTCCATTAGGATATATAGAGTTTATGAAAGTCCTTGCAGGTGCAAATAAAGTTCTAACTGATTCTGGCGGAGTAAGAAGAGAAGCTTATTTATTAAGAAAACCCATAATTTCTTTAATTGATATTGTATGGTTTCCAGATATGATAAAATGTGGTTGGAAATATATAGCGGGAGATAAAAAAAGAAAAATATTGCAGGCTATAGCAAATTTTAATCCTCAATCTCCACGTCCCAATATATTCGGAAATGCTCAAGCAGCGGTAAAAATTTTATCAATTATAAAAAAAAGATATGGAAAAAGATAAGGAAAAAGTATCCATTATAATACCTTGCTATAACGAAGAAGATTCTTTAGTTAATCTTTTTTCTAAAATGAAAGAGGTTGAAAGGGCTGTTAAGTCTAAATATAATTTAGAGATTATTTTTATTGATGATGGAAGTAAAGATAAAACTTGCGAGATGTTATATAGTCGATATGGTGCAAGGGCAGATGTATTTATAGTAACTTATCCAATTAATAAAGGTTATGGGTATGCATTACGGGAGGGGCTTAAAAGAATCGGAGGAGATCTGATTGTCACTATAGACGCGGATACAAACTATGACCATCGGGAAATACCGGTTATTTTGTCGTTGATGGACAAGAATACTCATATTATAGTAGCTTCACCTTTTTCTTTAAACGGGAAATGGTATGGTTTAGACTATAGATTATTTTTAAGCATGGAATTAGCCAGAATTTATAAGTTTTTACTTGCAGGCAAATCAAGGGGTATTAGTACATATACTTCTTGTTTAAGAGTCTATCGAAAAAGTATTTTGGAAAGTATCATTCCAGATTCCAATGATTTTGTTGCTAACGCTGAGATATTGATTCGTGCGATAGTAAAAGGATACAAGATAAAAGAGTATCCAACTAAAGTTTATAGACGCGAATTTGGTAAATCAAAAATGAAGATAGTTAAGACTATAGCCAGTCATATTAGATTTATATTTAAGATAATTAGGAAAGATATTTGATGTGTGGTATTTGTGGAATTTATAATTTAGATAAGCGCCATATTGATAAGAAAATCCTTATTAAAATGCGCGATATAATGATTCATAGAGGACCTGATCATGAAGGTATGGCAATTCATAAACATTTAGGGTTAGGTCATAGGCGGCTTTCAATAATTGATCTTTCTTCTATGGCGAATCAGCCATTTTATAATGAAGATAATACTCTATGTTTGGTTTTTAATGGATGTTTATATAATTATAAAGAGTTGCGCCAGGAGATAGAATCAACTAACAAACATAAGTTTAAATCAAATTCAGATGCGGAAATAATTATTCATGCTTATGAAGAATGGAATGAAGCTTGTCTTAATAAGCTTAATGGTATGTTTGCTTTCGCTATTTATGATTTAAAAAAGAAAAAACTTTTTTTAGCAAGAGATCCTTTTGGAATTAAACCTCTTTATTACGCCCAATTTGGCAAAGCTTTTGTTTTTGCTTCGGAAATTAAATCAATTTTACAATATAGAAAGGTAAAAGAAGTCAATTATCAGGCTATCGCTGATTACCTTACTTTTCAATATGTTTTAGGCAAAAAAACTTTTTTTCAAGGGGTTAATAAACTTTTACCTGGACATTTTATGATAATAGATGAGTCAAGATTAGAGGTTAGGAAATATTGGGATATTACTTTTAATAAAGATTATAGTAAGTCTTTTGATGAATTTAAGGATGAATTGTTTATATTATTAAAAGATTCTGTCTATTTGCAAACAAGAAGTGATGTTCCCTTAGGTGCATATTTGAGTGGCGGCATAGATACGTCCGCTATAGTTTGTTTAGCTTCCAAATTAATGAAGCAGCAAATTAGAACTTTCAGTACTGCTTTTAAAGAGGGGGGTATATACAATGATACTCAGCATGCTAGAATAACCTCGGATTTTGTAAATTCTCAACATTTTGAAGTATTTCCCAACTATGAAGATTTTAAAATGTATCTTCCAAAAATCATATGGCACCTTGATGAGCCGGTTGCCGCTCCGGGTGTATTTGGGCATTATATGTTAGCTAAATTAGCTCATCAAAATGTTAAGGTTATTCTTGGAGGCCATGGCGCAGATGAAATAATGGGTGGATATGTAAGATATTACCTTTTATATTTAGAAAGGTTGCTTTATAAAGATATTATTGGTGTTTCAGAAAATTTAGGTATTAAGACAAAGGATTTGATTTCTAATTTAGGGCAACTTAAGAATTATCAACAGTTGGTGTCTGATTTTTTTCAAAAAGGTTTGTTCGGACCAGTTGATATGAGATATTTTAGGTTAATTAAAAAAAGTGATAATTTAAATTCTATTTTGACTGAAGATTGTAGAGAAAGAATGAATAATTATCTGCCTTTTAATTATTTTCAAACGTTATTTAATACAAATGACAACATCGATTTATTTGATAAAATTTTATCTTATGAAATGAAAAATTTGCTGCCCGCTTTATTGCAGGTAGAGGACAGAATGAGTATGGCATTCTCTTTGGAATCCAGAGTTCCGTTTTTGGATACTAGAATAGCGGAATTGTTATTTAGTATGCCTGTTAATATGAAATTTAAGGCTGGACGCCTTAAATATATATTAAGAGAGGCTGTTAGAGGGGTTATTCCTGAAGAAGTTAGATGTCGACAAGATAAAATTGGGTTACCAGTGCCTATTTCAAAATGGTTTAAAGGGCCTTTAAGGGAATATTGTAAAGATACCCTCTTATCAAAAAGAAGCTTAGACCGAGGAATTTTTAAGCCGGAAGTTGTAAAGGAAGCTCTATGCGGCGGATCAGAGTTTAACAGGGAAATTTGGGGACTAATGTGTATGGAGACATGGTTCAGGGTTATGATTGATAATTAGGTTAAAATGATATAAAAAAAATAATAATATGGCACGACTATTGTTTATCGTTAAAGATGTTTATCGAGTGGAGAGGCAGGGAGTACAAATACTTTCGTCGGTAGTTAAAAAAAATGGTCATAAATGTAGTGCTATTGTCGGTAGAGGCCAAACATATGCCAAACTTTTTACCTTGATTAAAAATTTTAAGCCGGATTTTATTGGTTATAGTGCAATGACTAGCGAAGAGGATTTCTGTTTGGAATTGAACTCAAGGCTTAAAAAAGAGTTAAATTATATTTCAATTTTCGGCGGGCCTCATTTCACTTTTTTTCCGGAGGAAATAAATAATCCAGATATAGATTTTATTTGTAGAGGAGAAGGTGAAGGTGCAATAACAGAAGTTTTAAATGTTTTCGACCGGGGTGAGAGCCTTGAAAAAATTAAAAATCTTACTTTTAAAAAAAATGGCAATATTATTAATAATCCTCTTCGACCGTTAATTTTAGATCTCGACGCAATTCCTTTCGTGGATAGAGAAATTTTTAAAGAAAAAATAGTAGACATAAAATCCGGTCATTTGCGTGCTGTGTTTTGTGGACGGGGTTGTCCTTTTAATTGTAGTTATTGTTTTAATCATCAATATCACAAAATGTATCAAGAATTAGGAAAAACCCTTAGATGGAGAACCCCGAATAATATAATAACAGAATTAAAGTATCTTAAAAATGATTTAAATACTCAGTTTATACATTTTTGCGATGATACATTAACATCGGCTCCTATAATTTGGTTAGAGGAACTGATGGATAAATATAAACAATATATTAAGCTTCCATTCCTATGTTTAACTAGGCCGGATTTAATTACTGAAGAAAAAATACGCTTGCTTTCCAATGCAGGTTTTCATTCTGTTATGGTTGGAATTGAATGCGCCGATGAAGTAGTATCAAAAATCATTTTAAAGAGGGGTGATATTGTTAACCAGGATATAAAGAATGCCATTGCTTTATTTCATAAATATAAAATTAAAATTCACACAGAAAATATGATAGGATTACCGGTTAGAAAACCCTTAATTGATGCATTTAAGACTATTGCCCTTAATATTGAATGCAAACCTACTTATGCCCACTTTTCTATTCTTTATCCTTATCCTGGCACGGAAATAAAAAAATATTGCATTGAGAAAGGTTTTTTGAAAGATGGGAGAAGTATTAAAAGTATAACAAGTAAATCTAGAACTACTTTAGATTTTTCTCCGGATTTAGCCAGAAAGATATCTAATCTTCATAAACTTGCCGGCATAACAGTAAGATTTCCCGTTATTATGCCGCTTACTAAACTGTTGATTAAATTTCCGTATAACAGAGTATATGAATATATTTTTTATTTGGTGCTGGCATATAATTGGGGACGTTATATCTTTAATTATCCAATAAATTTTCAACTGATAATTAAGGGAATCCGTGAAGTTAAAAATTACTTAAAAAATGATTGGTGCTTGCAGTATAGATAGGAATAGCTGCTAAAAAGAATATATAAAAATATTTTTAAATAGGTGTGTTTGGTTAATATAGATATTGAAGGTGTAACCTAAATGACTAATTATTGATAGATTTATTTAAAGAAAATATGATTAATAGAAAAGAGGTTTACCAAAAAAATATTTTAAGTAGTATACCTAAGTTGTTAACGTTGTTTGATCGCGACTCGTGTTCGTTAACTTATGGGTCGTTTGACCGTCAGCACTGGGCTTGGGCAAATAAAGAATTTGCTAATGTAGATTTTCAAAGAGGAATTTATGTTTTAGTCTTACTGTTTGTTAAAGAGTTTTCAAAAAACATTTATTATAAAAATAAGTATGTATTGAAATGTATACTTTCCGGTTTTAGATATTGGGTATACCTTCAGAATAAAAATGGTTCTTTTAACCAGTGGTATGCTTATGAAAATAGCGTAGGCTCTACAGGTTTCACTCTATGTTCGTTAACTGAAGCTTTTTTGCTTGTGCAAGAAGAGATTCCGAATGTTCAAAAAGAAAGTTTATTGTCTGCGTTTGATAAAGCAGCTGATTTTATTTGTTTACAAAGAGAATCTCATGGTTTTATTTCTAATCATTTGGCAGGTATTGCTCTCGGTCTTTTAAACGCGGCAGCTATATTAAATAATAAAAAATATTTAAATAAAAGTAATGAGATAATAGAAAAGATACTTAAACATCAATCTAAAGAAGGGTGGTATAGGGAATACGAGGGTGCTGATCCGGGATATGAAACTCTGGGAATATCTTATTTGGCTAAATATTGGAAGAGTACCCATAGCGCAGAGTTATTAAAAAGTTTAGAAAAATCTTTAAATTATCTGATTTATTTTGTTCATCCTGACGGAACTTTAGGTGGTGAGTATGGGAGTCGAAATACCGAGTTATATTATCCTTCGGGTATAGAGGCATTAAGTGACTATTTGCCTCAATCAGAGTATATTGCTAATAAAATGATAATTGGTATAAAAGAAGAAAGGCTATCTTTACCTTTAACTACAGATATTTTTAATTTTATACCTTTGTTGATAAGTTATGTTGAGGCGTATAATGAATTAAATCATAATGTATCAAAAAGCTCGGGTAATATAAAACTGAATAATTTTAAATATTTTGATGAATCTAAAATTGCCGTTTGGACAAATGATAAACATAAAATAATTATAGGGATTTCTAAAGGTGGAATAATACGTTGTTATAAAAATAATGGTAATATGTTATATTCTGATTGTGGTTATGTGGCACGTTTAGAAAACGGTTCTAAAATAAGTTCTCAATTTATAGATTACAATATAGACTGTAATGTTACCTCAAGAGGTTGTAAATTGGAACGATATTTTTCTTACGTCTCAGAACATCAAATGTCACCCACGACATTTATATTATTTGAAATATTTATGTTATTAGCAGGGAGATATATTAAGATAGGTAATTGGATTAAAAATTTATTGGCTAATAGACTTATTCGCTACAAAAAAACAGCACCGTTAAGTATTGTTCGTTCGATAAAAATTTTTGAAACCAAATTAGTTATAGAAGATCATTTAAAAATAAAGAAAAAAAATATAATAAAAGAATTAATAAGAAAAAGTAAATTCAGTACAATTTTCATGGGATCCTCAAGATACTTTAATCCTCAAGAGTTATTTCAAGACGATGAGCGGATAGATGGCCAGGAATTAAAATTCCTTAATGGTCAAAGATTTATTAAATTAGTTAAAGAAGTAACTTTGGATTAATAATATTTTCGGTCTATTGAAATTGCTGGACTTTGTAAAAGTATACTATCATTTAGTAGACTTTATAATTACTGACCTCACATAAAAAATGAAAGTATTGCTTATAGCAACTCCATATTTAAGTATCTATGATGTCCTTAGACCAATAGCTAGAAGTTATTTCCCAATAGGCCTTGGGTATATAGCTTCTGTTTTGATTAATTCGGGATTTGAAGTAAAGATTATAGATCCTGAAGTAAGTTCAATGAATGAATGTGCTATTAGTTCCGTTGTCAAAAATTTTTCTCCAGATATTGTAGGAATAAGTTCTGCGACAGCTAATATCTGTAAAGCCAGAGATTTAGCCGTAATAGTCAAAAAAGAAAGTAGATCCCATGTTGTTTTGGGCGGGCCGCACGCATCCAGCCTTCCTTATCTTACTTTAGAGCAATTTCCAGAGTTTGATATTGTAGTGTTTGGTGAAGGGGAATTTACTATGTTGGAACTTTGTGAAGAATTACGTGATGGTAAAGGAGAAATGCATAAAATCAAAGGTTTATCTTACAGATCTAAAGGTAATATTATAACTAACGAGCCTAGGCCCTGGATAAAAGATTTGGATAAACTACCTTTTCCTAACAGAGATCTTTTAAATATTTCCCTTTACAAACCACAAACTAATATGGAAAGAGGGAAAAAAAGCGCGGTAATTATTACTTCCAGAGGCTGTCCTTTTGGGTGTACATTTTGTGCTTCTTATTATACGGAAGGAAGGATATTTAGGCCTCACAGCCCTCAATATGTAGTTTCTGAGATAGAATGTTTGATTAATAATTATGGCGTGGAGTATTTTTTGATTCAGGATGACGGATTTACTACAAGTCCGGAGAGAGTTAAAAAAATTTGTCAGATAATTATAGATAAAAGTTTAGATATTGAATGGTGGTGTCATTCTCGAGTTGATATAGTTACGCAAGACCTTTTGGTATTAATGAAAAAGGCTGGGTGTGTTCATATATCTTATGGGGTAGAATCAGGAAGCGAAGATATATTGAACTCATATCAAAAAGGAATAAGTTTAGCACAATGTAGAAAAGCGCTTAAGATCAGCAACGATTTAGGCCTTAAAACACATTGCTTTTTTATTTTTGGCAATATGAATGAGACGAAAGAAAGTATTGAAAAGACTATAAAATTTGCCATTGAACTTGCGCCTACAGCAAGCTCTTTTACAATGCTTATTCCTTATCCCGGGACAAAGGAGTTTGAAAGAACTAATTTAAATCCGAGAGACGCAAGTATTTGGAAAAATTTTGTGACAATTAGCGGAGCGCCTGTGATTACTTCTAAAAATTTTTCAAAAAAGAAATTACAGTTTTATATAGCCAAGGCATATATAAAATTTTATTTGCGACCTGTTCAGATAATCCGGATAACAAAGAGTTTAAGTAGTTTTGCGGAATTTAAGGTATATATTAGGAGTGCTTTAGCATTACTGTTTCAAATTTTCAAGTGGATAGGAGCAAACCGTGCAGGATAGAAAGAAGTACATGTTGATCAGAGTAGATTTATGTACAATGTCAGATTTTACAGATAATCTTGATAATTTATTGGAGGTATTGGCTAGGTATAGTATAAAGGCTACTTTTTTTGTTTCTATGGGACCCGACAATCTTGGGCAATTACTGTTTACAAGGTTTTTTAATAAAAAATTCATTAGACAAGTATGCTGTATCAATCCTTTTAAGACCTACGGCCTAAAAAATCTTATGAATGGTTTAATCAAAAAAGGTCCTATCTTAAGCGATAAGTATAGATATAAGTTAAAAAGAATATCGGAGCAAGGGCATGAAATAGGAATACATGGGTACAATCATGTAAAGTGGTCTAATTATTATATGACGATGAAAAGCTCTGAAATCAAGGAAGAAATTAGAAAGTCGATGAATAAATTTAAAAGTATATTTGGTGATTTTCCTCTTGGTTTTTCTGCTCCGTCATGGGGATGTAATTTTAATACTTTAGCCGCGGAAGATGAGCATAATTTTTTATATGCTAGTGATACTAGAGGAAATTGTCCTTTTTTTCCTAAGATAAACTCAAGAGTATTCAAGATTCTTCAGATCCCGGTTACCTTACCTACATTTTTTGAATTACTTTCCGGCAGCAGAGCTAATAGGAATTCTGTAGTGGAAAGGTTAGCTCTTAAAATTAAACAAAATAAAATAAATGTGTTTATTGTTCATCCCTGTCAGGAAGGAAATATAAATAAAGACATTTTTGTAAATCTTTTAGAAAGATTAAAAAATAATAATATTGTTTATGTTAAACATAAAGAGCTAGCTAAAGAAAAACTAATCAATAGAATAGACATTCCTGTATGTGAGGTGGGCTCTAAGCAAGTTTTTGGAGCATTTAGAGATGTAGGCGAACAGTTAAGATAGTAATTACTAAAACTATGGCTGACATATTATTAATATTCCCAAGAGTAGGTTACGGTGATCTTTTTATTAAAGATCCTCCTTTGGCCCTGTTATATGCTTCTAGTATAGCTGTTAAAGATGGTTTCACAGTGAAAATAGTTGACCAAAGAAATTGCTATAAAAATTGGAAACAAATAATAGAAGATGAACTTAAAGCTAAACCTATGATAGCGGGGTTGTCGGTTATGACTGGGCGGCCGATACATTATGCAATAGAAATTTCTAAATTCATCAAGCAACTAGCTCCTAAAACTGCTATTGTTTGGGGAGGACATCATCCTACAATATTGCCTGAAAATACTTTAGATAATCCTTTTATAGATTTTTTAATACGAGGTGCGGGGTCTATCCCTTTAGCGGCACTGGCAGAAACCCTTAGAAATAGTAATGACGCTTTTGATGATATACCCGGATTAAGTTATAAAAAAAATCAAAAATTAATTCATAATCAAGATATTATTTCTTATGAAAAAGTTCCTTTCCAAGAGATTCCCTATCACTTGGTAGATATGAATAGCTATCATCGTCTAGGTAATAAAAATATTTTTGTTATTATGACATCTTTCGGTTGTCCTCATGATTGCAGTTTTTGTTATGCTCCGCTTATTTATCGTAATAGACGGTGGGCGGCTGATTCTCCTCAGAGGACTGTGGATCACATGCAGATGGCCATAAACAGATTTAAAGTTGATTCTTTCTCGATTATTGATGACAATTTTTTTGTTGATATGAAGCGCGCAAAGGATATCTTTGAAATGATAAAAGAGAAAAGATGGAAAGTTTCATTTCAATTAAGAGGTGTAAGAATTGACGATCTTGATAGAATGAACGATGAAATGCTTTTGCTGATGGAGGACGTTAATGTTAGACATATCATGATAGGGGCTGAGTCCGCCTCCGATCGTATTCTTAAATTGATGAATAAAAAGATTACTATTAATCAAATTATAAGAGTTAGTAGAAAATTAGTAAAATATCCCAAGATAGTGCCTATGTATAATTTATTGACTGGTATCCCTGGAGAGGTTTTATCTGACATGAAAAAAACAGTGGATTTGATGAGACAATTAGTTAAGGAGAATCCATGTTGTGAGATATCTATGCTTGAACATTTTTTACCTTTGCCAGGGACAAAATTATTTACTATCGCGAAAGAAAAGGGATTTAGCGAGCCGCAAACATTAGAAACCTGGAGTAAGTTCGAAAGTGAAACCAGAGCTGATCATTATCCATGGTTAACTAATAAGCAGCGCCGTTATATACGAATTATGCAAGTAGCATCGTTATTTATAGATAATAAGATTAAACGAGAAATAAAAATAAAAAGGTTTGAAATTGGTATGCTGGTTCTATTTAGTTATTTATATAGATTCATTGCTAGATTCAGGGTAAAGTTTCACATTTCAGTTTTACCCGCGGAATATTACATGTTAAGATGTTTTAATAGATTAATTGAAAAGATGACTAATCTGGATTTCATTCATAAGAAAAGATAAAATGTTAAACAAATGATTAAGAAGAGTGGGAATACCTATGGATAATAATAAAGTTAAGTTTGCATTAATTGGCTGCGGTGCTATAGCGGACAAACATGTAGCGGCAATTGAACGGTTGGATAATGCGGAAATTGTTGGTGCCTGCGATATTAATTCAGCAGCTGCTGAAGAGTTTATTAAGAAATATAGCATTGCCACATATATGGATGTAGAAAAAATGATAAGTGATACAAATCCGGACATCTTAATTATTCTGACTCCGTCTGCAGATCATGAAGAAAGAATAGCAGCGCTGATACGCTTTAATAAACATTTTGTTGTAGAAAAACCGTTGGCATTAAAAGTAAGCCACATTGATAAGATTTTTGAAGAATGCCGTGAGAAAGAGTTAAAGATATTTGTAGTTCAACAGAATCGTTTCAATCCGCCGATTCAAAAATTAAAAGAAGCTATGGATAAAGGTCGTTTTGGGAAACTTGTGTTAGGAACAGTTAGGCTTAGATGGCGGAGAGATCAGGATTATTACGATAAGAAAGCCTGGCGCGGAATTTTAGAGCTTGGCGGGGGTATTTTGGCAAATCAGGCAAACCATCATATTGATATTCTAATGTGGATGATGGGGGATGTTGAGAGTGTTGTAGCTAAGGCTGCTACACGGCTTACGAATATAAAAAGTGAAGATACGGTTGTTGTAATTCTGAAATTTAAAAATGGCGCATTGGGTATAATTGAAGCAACGACTGCAGCGAGACCAAAGGATTTAGAAGGTAGTATAAGCATATTGGGTGAAAAGGGCTCCGTTGAGATTGGCGGGTTTTTTATGAATGAGCTTAAAATATGGAATTTTTTAGATTTTGATGAAATGGATAAGAGTTTATGGGAAAGATATGCGAAAGTGCCTGATGAGTTCGCCTGGAGTCACACGAAGTTTTTTAAAAATGTTGTTGAAAATATAAAATACAATAATAAATGGGCGGTTGATGCATTTGGAGGACGTAAATCTGCAGAGTTGGTAAATTGTATATATAAGTCGATTGAAACAGGTAGAGAAGTTTTTTTAGATTCTCTAGAAAATTTTTTATAAGGATTTGATAATGGTTAGCAAAAAAACAACGATTTATTCTAATGTGCGGTTGGGGAAAAACTGTGTTATAGAAGATTTTGTCATAATTGGTGCTTATTCTCGGGGGCATGAAGTTAGGCGATTAGAAACGGTTATTGGAGATAATGCATTTATAAGGTCACATACTGTGATTTATGAAGGGAATAAAATAGGAGCTAATTTTCGAACAGGGAATAAGGCAAATATTAGGGAATTAAATGAAATAGGCGATAATGTAAGCTTGGGAACTCTTTCTGTAGTTGAACACCATGTAAAGATTGGTTCGGGTGTCAGAGTACATTCACAGGCTTTTATTCCTGAATTTACTGTTCTTGAAGATGAATGTTGGATAGGGCCAAATGTTGTTATAACTAATGCTAAATATCCCAAAACTCTTCGGGGAAAGGTTGATTTAAAAGGTGTTCATATAATGAAGGGTGCAATTATTGGAGCTAATACGACCTTATTACCAGATGTTAGAATAGGAGAATATGCTTTGGTAGGGGCAGGTTCTGTAGTTACCAAGAATGTTCCTTCACGCTGTGTTGTTTTAGGTAATCCTGCCAAAGTGGTTAATCTAATAGATGATTTACCTCAGTACAAACATAAGTATTTTTCAGAATAATGTATTTACTCATAAATACTTTTACTTGTTATGGCTGGATGGAGGATATTTGCAAGGTTTTTTAGCATTAGAGAAGAGTTGATTTTGTAATGACCTTTAATAATTTAGATTTTTATATTTTTTTTTAATGAAATATTAAAGTCGCATGAAAAAAAAATATTTTTTAATTTATATTTTAGTCACTACGGTAATCTTTGCCAAAATTGTTATAAACAATATATATACATACCCTCAGTTTGATGATGAACCTCTTTACCTAAAAGATGCTGCGCAGGGATTTAAATTAAAATTTAAAGAAGGAAAGAGTCTTGAAGAGATTGGGAAAAAACTTTTTTTTGATCCGAATATAGAGATGGATATGCCTATAATTATGGAATATATTTTGGGTACAGGAATGTACCTAAAATACAATGAAGATTTTTTAAGATTAGCCGAAATTCCTATATGGGATGGAACCTTAAGTTATGACGAGAACATAGAAAGAGGAGTTAAAGTTAGTCCTAAAATTTTATATTTTGGAAGGCATTTTTCTTTAATAGCGGGAATTATAAGTTATTTGGTGTTATGTTTAATTTTGTGGTCTATTGGAATAAAAATAGGGATATTAATAGTAAGTATTTTGTTTATTTCTAATCCTTTGTTTCAATTAGGCTCATCGTTTATTGTTACAGAGATGTTTCTAATCTTATTTTCCTGCCTCGGTGTTTTGTCAATTTTTGAATTTTATAATGGATTTGTCAGCAACAATAGAAGATCTATAGCTTTTGCATTTTTAACGGCCGTATTGTTAACTTTTGCTCTACTTGTTAAATTTACAGCCGCTATTCTTATATCTTATTTTTTAGTTCTTTTAATTACACTGCATATTCTTAATAATAAATTTGGGTTTTTGAATAAAACTAAAATTTTGGTAATATCTTTATGTGTGTATTGTGGAACTTTCTTTTTTGTTTCTTATTTTCTTCATCCTTTTATCCGTATATATCCGGTAACAGGTTGGTTAAAATTAATAGCAGGCCAATTGGCAAGTATGGAAAATCAGGGATTTAATCTTTGCAAGGGGTGGGATATGACTGTTATGGATAGAATGATAGTAGTTCCTCATAGAATACTTTATTGGGCTAAACCTTCAACAAATGTAATTAAAATTATGTATTTGTTTCTAATTACAGGAAGCTTCATGTTTTTTGGGAAATTATTAAAGCGATTCAGAAAATCAGAGTTGGCATCTAAACATAAGAATTCTAATAAGAGGATGAGGTTTATCGGTATATGGGTATTGATAGTTGGACTTTTAATTATTTTTTTAAATTACGATTGGGGAAAATATTATCCTGTCAGTTTTAAAAAATCATATCTTTTTGATGTGAGTGAGGAAAGGACAGGAATGTGGCTTAAAATATGGGATAGCAACAAAAAATATCCGAACGATGACTTTCGGAATTACGAAGGGGATACAAATTCTAAACCGGTAAATTTACCTAATAAAAAGTTTTATTGGCCGATACCTTTCGCGAAATTATCTAATGCCTTATATTTGTTTGTAATAGTGCTAAATATTATTTTTCTTATTGGCATCATTAAGGGACTTAAAAGTTTTAAATTCCTTGGTAATGATAAAAAGTTAGGCAAATTGTTTATAATAACCAGCCTATGGATTTATACTTGTATCTTGCAGATTATTGCGCAGCATTCTGACCAAACAAGGTACTACTTGGTAGGAATATATCTTTACTATATAATTGTAGGTATAGGTATTAGTGAACTAGAGAAAATATATCGAAAATTATAGTAATTAGGATTTAATAAGGGGAAAAGTTATTTAAAATAATGATTACTATTCAGGGATAGTTTCTATAAAATTTGCAATTTCTTGTTTTGCCTGGGGGGTTCCAGTTTTTAGGAATATTTGTTCTGCTTTTGTAAAGTTTTCTTTTGCTTGGATATAATTGCTTAATCCAATATAATTAACACCGAGAAAATAGTAAGCCAGAGGATAGTCGGGATTCATTTCTGAAGCCGCTTTGAAATTTTCAAGAGCTTGTGTATTTTTTTTGTTCAACATGTTATCTATCCCGGTGAATGAGGAGTAAATGTATTTTTTGCTTATTATACCATTATCCAAATTATTCAGAGCTTTTAGTAGTATTTGTATTTCAAAACGAGGGCTGTTTGATTCTGAGTATTCTTTAAGTTTTTTTCTAGCGCTTACAAAATCTTCTTTTGAAATGTATTCAGAAGTTTTTTTGATGTAAAAAATAAAAATATCTTCCGAAGCATCTTCTCTTACATAAGAAATTTTTTCGATATTATCGAAATAATAAGTTATAGGCATTCCATACTTTTCTACTTTTATATACTCGTCTGTTTTTTGAATTATTTCTGCATTAATAGTATTCCCATTCTTTAGATGGATTATTGCTGAAAAGGAAAGAGGCGAACTTAATAGCAAAATTATAGGGAAAAAAATAATTATTTTTTTCATTTATTAACTATATCTTGTTTTAAAGGAATTTATAAGATAGCTTCTAATCAACCTTAGTAATTTTAAAATGAACCTTTACTCTAAATAGCTAAAATATTTTAGCTATTTAGAAGGCTTTAATGGCGGTTTAGGTCGACTTATGGGGGTCGGCCGCCATCCTCTTATCATTAATTTTTTATCTAACATTTTCACCTTTTTTTCACCTTTAAAATGCATTTAATCAAAGTATAAAATAGATTGATTGAAGTGTCAAGTAAAAGTAAATTTTTGTTATTTATGCTCGTTTATTTTATTTCGGGACTTTTAAAGGTTTGTTCATTTTTTTATGTATGGCAGTTTTAGTTTTTGATAGGATGAAGGATCCACTTATGTATTTTTTATCTTTTGGGGTATATGTTTTAGCTCAATCAACATTTCCACCTATTTTTGTATATATCATTTACCACTTCAATTTCGAGTGAATCAAGGTTTGAATAAATTTTACTTTTATGTTTGCAGCGTTAATTTCACCCATTCAGGCATATATTTTATTGCTTACTTGCGCTCGGAATTTTTCTCTTCCATCTACTCAGTTTCCGTGCTATTCTTTTAGAATGTTTCCTTTTTTGTAAGGTTAGGTTAATGTTTTTGTAAATATCTAAACTTATTTTATCTCTGACCTACTGAATTTAAACTAAGTTTGACATGCTTCCTAAAATGTTATTCAAAGTATATTTAACCAAAGAGTGAATATGTTAAAATAACTGAAAATAATACAAATGAAGTGTTGATAAAAGCAAATATATACAGAGATGGGTTTTTAATATTAGCAGAAACGTATTACTCCGGATAGAAAGTGTTTTTTAAGGGTATATAAGATAATATTTATAAAGTTAATTATCTTTTTAAAGAGATATTATATTAAAACAATGAGAGTAGATCGGGGATAAATGAAGGTACTTTTAGTTGCTCCTCCGCGTAAGTATTGGCCTTTTGTTAGTGAGCAGGATAATTTTTTGGTTCCACAAGCATTACCTTATTTAGGGGCTATTCTAAGAGATAACGGATTTGAAGTACGACTTTTGGATTGTATGCCGCTTAAGATTGGTTGGAAGAGTCTATCTAAAATTATAACAGAATATGAACCTGATATAATTGGGGTTGGGGAAAATCATGCACTTTATGCAAATGAAGCTTTAAAAACTTGTGATTTGGCTAAGCAAATCAATCCAAGGACAATATGTATAGTAGGTGGAACGCATTTTTCTAGTTTATTAGAGGAAACTTTGCAGAATGAAGCAATAGATTTTATTGTAAGGGGGGAAGGTGAGTATACTCTTTTAGAGCTGGTTAAAAGGATAAGCAGCTCTAACAAAAATTTTGAGGATATTAAAGGAATAGCCTATAAGCAAAATAATAAAAAAATAATAACATCTTCTCGTCCGCTCATAGATAATTTGGATGAACTTCCGTTTCCCGCATACGATTTATTGCCTATGGAAAAATATGGTTCTTCGAGATTTTTATATTCTCCGGGAGGAACGACTATACATCATAGCCGTGGTTGTGTCTCTAAATGTAAATTTTGTGCTTGGTGGCTACAAATGGCTGATGAAGAAATTAAAAACGGTGAAAAAATATTAAAACCTCGCTGGCGTACCAAGAGTGTGGACAATACTATCAATGAGATTGAGGTATTGTATAAAAAGTACAATAAACGCTGCTTAGTTTTTGTTGATGCATCCTGGAATATCAATGCTGACTGGAATAATGAGTTTTCTGAAAAATTGATAAAAAGAAAATTCGATTTAAATTGGTTTGCTTTTTTACGTCTTGATTATTTACTCAGAGACATGAAGAACGGTATATTTGACAAAATGGTAAAGGCGGGTTTATCTCACACATGTATTGGTGTAGAACGTTACGAAAATAAATGGTTAAGTCAGTCGGAAAAAAATTTTTATTCTGAATCTAAAGCTAGAGAGTGTATGGAAATTCTAAACAAGAGATATCCTCGTATTTTTAAACAGGTAACTTTTATAGTTGGTGTAAGGGAAGAAGATGAAAATTCAATGTACCGGCAGATTAGATTTGCTAAGAATTTGAAAGTTGATTATCCTGCTTTTCATCCGCTGACTCCTGTTCCCGGTACACGGTTATGGGATGAAGCATTGAAAAATGACTGGCTAGAGACAAAGGATTTTTCGAATTTCGACTGGGCAACACCGGTTATGCCATCAAAGTTTTTAAGCAGACAGGAAATATCCGAATTGATTTATCAGGCAAATAGAGAGTTTGTTGGTTTTAAATGGTTTATTAAAGGAATATTAAGCAAGGGCAAATATAAAAGAAATATGTATATTTGGTGGTTTTTGGTAGTTGTAAGGTTGTTTTTCGATGCAATATTTAATTTACTTAACCCTTTCAGAGTAAAGGCTTATTCTAATTTAAGAAAACCTAAGTGGTATGATAGCTGAGGTATTTAATATATGATGAAAGTATTACTTATAAATCCGGCTTTTGATTTTAAAAAATTTGGCAGGTTTAGCAGGTTTATGCAGCCCATGCCCTGCTTAGGGCTAGCTTCTATAGCGGCAATTTTGGAAAAAAATGGTATAGAGGTAGAAATAATCGATGCTTTTGCTCTACGCTTAGAAAAATCTAAGGTTCTAAAATTGATAAAAGGGAAAAGTCCTGATATTGTGGGGATATCGTGCATGACTCCTTCTGCACCAATAGTTTTCTCTCTTGCCAAAGATATCAAAGAATATAATGAAAATATCAAAATAGTTTTAGGGAATGTTCATGCTACAATTTTTGCTGAAGAGATAATAAGTAATGAGGCGGTAGATGTTATTGTTCATGGTGAAGGTGAGTATACAATGCTGGAATTAGTCCAGGCTCTATCCCAAAATAAAAATCTCAGACAAGTAAAAGGGATTTCGTTTAAAGACCAGAGAGAAATAATCAGTACCGGACAGAGAGCATTAATAGACGATTTAGACAGTCTTCCATATCCGGCGTGGCATTTATTGCCTTTTAAAAAATACGGGTTTTTGCCTTTTATGGATGTTAAAAAACCGGGGTTAAGTATTTCAGGTTCGAAGGGATGTCCTTATAATTGCGTTTTTTGTTCTCTTCCTAATATAAAAGGAGAATATAGGAAAAGAAATTATAAAAACATTGCGGATGAATTTGAATATTTAATAGAGCGTTTTGCAATTAAACAGATAGGGTTTGTTGACCCCATTTTCCCTTTTGAAAGAGAAGATGCGTTGAAATTTTGTAGAGAAATAATAAGGCGGGGATTAAATAAAAGAGTAGTGTGGATTTGTGAGACACGGATAGATAGGGTGGATAAGGAGCTATTGAAAGAAATGCGGCGAGCTGGATGCAGAAGAATTTTGTTTGGGTTAGAATCCGGTGTAGAAGAGTTATTGAATAATGTTAAAAAAAGATATAGTCTTGACACAATAAGAAAAAACATTAGTTATGCTAAGAAAGAAGGAATACAGACAGCTGGTTTGTTTATGATAGGTTTGCCTGGAGAAACATTAGAAATGACTAGGAAAACCATAAATTTTGCTAAAGAAATAGATTTAGATTTTGCTAAGTTCGCGATAACTGTTCCTTTCCCTGGAAGCGTCCTTTATAGGGATTTAATAAAAATTGGCAAATTCAAGCGACGTGATTGGGAAAACTTTATTACTTTTAATCCTAACCCTGAAAATCTAGTATGTATATCTGAAAATATAACTCCGGAAGAGTTGATTGATATGCAATGCAGGGCTCACAAGGAGTTTTATTTGCGCCCCAAAGTTATTTTAAATCACCTGTTTAAGGTTAGAACTATAAGTCTAAGTAATCTTTTTCATGGATTTGTTAATTTAATTTTAAAGTGGAAGATTTAGCAAAAAGGGTAACTAACAATATTTAACAAAATAATTATGAAGACTGCTATTTTATGAATAATTCAAATAGTAATGTAGAAGATAGTTTAGATTGCTTATTGGTCTTTGTACCAAAACTAAAAAATATTTATAGGCCAATAGGGGAACATATGTTTACTGTGCTTTTACCTATGGGGCTGTTATCAATTGCTGATTATATTTATAGACAGGGATTTAGTGTCAATATTGTTCATTTTGGGTTAGAAAAAATAAATAATCCTCATTTTTCACTTGAGGATTATTTAAAGAGCACAAATCCTAAAGTGGTAGGATTAAGTCTCCATTGGCATTATCAATGTTATGATACGATAAAGATTGCCAAGCAGATTAAACTTTTTAATCCAAATATATTTGTTGTTATTGGCGGCTTGACCGCCAGCTACTTTCATGAAGAAATCTTGCAGGGATTTAGTTTTATTGATGCTGTTATCAGGGGAGATGGCGAGCGGCCTTTTGATACCTTGGTGAAAAAAATATCTACAGGGTGCAGTGACTTTTCTAGTGTTCCTAATTTGACGTGGCGAGCACAGGAAAAAATAATTATCAATGAAATATCTTATGTCATTCAAGATAAAGATTTGAATGAATTAAATTTCACAAATTTTAAATTGCTTAAAAATTATAAGTTGTATATAAAAATGAAAGATTTTCGTGGAGGAAGATGGACTGTTGGTACAAGCAATATAAGTAAAATTTACCCGCCTGCTTATTTTCCTTTGCTTATTCATAAGGGATGTTATTTCAATTGCAGTTATTGTGGAGGATCTAAAATTAGTCAAAAATTAACATCGGAAAGAACTGATATAAGCATTCGTTCCATTACCAAAGTTGTTGATTCTATTAAAGAAGCTCAGCGTTATGGATATAAGGAAATAATGATTCCTTATTTGCATTTTGTTAAATATCCGAGTTATTTTGAAGAACTTTTTGATCTTATTAGAGAAGAGAATATCGAAATGAACTATTTTTTGGAATGCTGGGTTTTACCTTCTAAGAGCGTTATTAAGGCTTTTAAGTCTCTTTGGTCTGGTCGGTGTAAAAATTATATTGGAATTTCTCCGGAAACGGGTTCGGAATACATTAGAAAGGTAAATAAAGGAATGTTTTACACTAATTCCGAACTAATAGGAATAATAAATTATATTAATTCTTTAGGTATACCTTTAATTTTATATTTTTCGGTAGGATTACCTTTTGAAACAGCGGATGATGTTAAAGATACGCTTGAATTTCAACAGTATTTAAGGAAAAAGTTTAAGAATATTATTGGCATTTCAACTGTTAATCCAGTATTAGAACCCGCATCCCCTATGTATATAAATCCCGAATATTATGAGATCGTGAAAACGAGAAATTCTTTTAAAAATTTTATTCAATCGAGCGGGGAAATAAATAAATTCGGTTTTGTTACTCCAAAATTAGGTTATTTTAAGCCTAATTTTAGCAAGCCAAAAAGATTTGCGTGCTTGTCACAGGAAGAGGTTTTCAGAAGAGATTTGCAGGGAATAATATGCCGCAACTCTTGTCGAATATCTGATTTTGTGTTTTCTAAATTTTCGATACTGAATAATATTTTAACAAGGAAATTAATTATTTTATGTTCAAGATTGATTTGCGGCATCATTTTTGTAATTAGTAAAATAAGTTTTACGAATTACAAAGAGAATAAAAAAATATAAAGTCAAAATAGAATATACTGTATTTATTTAATTGTGTAAGCGATATTTTATTTAATATCATATCATTCTATGTCTAAAATATCTATTAAGAAAAAGATAACCTTGGTGATTTTTGGTTTATCACTAGCTATAATTTTACTTGAGATAGTATTACGTATAGGCGGGTTTGTATTATTATCTTTGCAAGAGCAGAAGAATAGAATATTACCTAAACAAAAAGCTATGTTTCGTGTTCTTTGTCTGGGAGATTCTACTACATATTTTGGCGGCAGAGGTTCTTACCCTGTTCAGCTTGAAGGATTTTTAAATAAA
Source organism: Candidatus Omnitrophota bacterium (assembly GCA_023135905.1). Classification (GTDB taxonomy): domain Bacteria; phylum Omnitrophota; class Gorgyraeia; order Duberdicusellales; family 4484-171; genus JAGLSE01. Next base: position 13,684 of record JAGLSE010000047.1, on the reverse strand, counting down.
ACAGATACGGGAAGAAAATTTCAGGTATTGAATAAAGGTGTGCCCGGAATTGAGACCGATGCTATATTGTTTGGATTGGAGGAAAATTTAAATAAATATAAACCAGATATACTTGTTGTGATGATGGGGATAAATGATTTCATAAGTACCAGCGCATATGAAGAATCGTTGAAAAAGAAGACTAGCTTTTTTATTAGAGACCTCAGGGTGTATAAATTGGTAAATTTTGTCAGGCTCTACATTATAGATAAAACTGAAAAAGTAAGAAGATTTAAAACCAGGCAGAAAAGGAAATATATTATTAATAGAAAAAAAATTATAGTTGAAAATATGGAATTAAAAAAAATTTATAAAGAAGAGGAGATAGAAATAGATCCTAACGATGATAAAGCATATATAGGTTTAGGGAATTGCTACAGAGAAGAAGAAAAATATACAGAAGCAGAGCAAATGTATAAGCGGGCGATAGAGTTGAATTCGGACAACGATGAAGCATACTTTGGTTTGGGCTATTGTTTCAAAGAAGTGGGAAGGTATGAAGAATCAGTCCAAATGTTTAAAAAAGCCAAAGAATTAAATCCGTATAATTCTGATATATATGTGATGATAGGGAATTGTTATAGGGAGGAGGAGAGATACACTGAAGCAGAACAAATGTATAGGCGGGCGATAGAGCTGAATCCGGATAACGACGAAGCGTACTTTGATTTAGGCTATTGCTATAGAGAGGAGGGAAGGTATAAAGAGGCAGAGGAAAATTACAGGAAAGCAGTAGAAAAAAATCCGGATAATAATAAGGTGTATTTTAAGCTGGGATACTTATATAGATTGATGGGAAGATATCGAGAAGCCGAGGTAATGCAAAAAAAAGCAATAGAATCATATAATAGAGCCTTAAAAATAAATCCATATGAGATGAGATTATATCTTGAGATGGCAACTTCTAATATTGAACTATTGTTTTCTTCTGGAGTGCAAGGAAGAGACAACGAAGTAGAAGATTGGTATAGTATAGTATTAAATGCTTACCCTTATGGGAAGAAAGCTTATGCGGTTGAAGACCGTTATTATGGACTTAAGGCAATTATCTGTATGCAGCGGGGAGAACTTAAAGATGCAGAGAATTATTTTAAAAAAGCTAATGAATTTAGATTAAAATATTATAATCTGGTAACGAAACATAATTATCGAAAACTAAAAGAAATCGCAGTCAAGAAAGGAATAACTTTGGTGTGCGTGCAGTATCCCGTTTATAGTATAGAACCACTTAAGAATTTTTTAGATTCAGAGAAGGATATTGTTTTTGTAGATAATGAGAAAATATTTAAAGATGCCTTGCAGTATGGAAAATTTGAAGATTATTTTATAAATAACTTTGGAGGAGAATTTGGTCATTTTACTTATAGAGGACGTCAATTGTTGGCTGAGAATATAGCTGATGTTATAAGGAAAGAGATTTTTAACAAACAGTAAGATGGTTTATTTTAGCTATAGTATTTCAAAATTTTTTAATTTAATATTTTTATCTATATCCTCTGTAGTAAGTAGTTAGCCTTTTAAAAACATTTAATATTATATGATTCAAAGAGTAATGAGAGCAAACTTTATAATAATGCAAGGAAATTGCTGAAAATAAAAGGGGTTTTTATAAAATGATGATAAAATAAAGAATGGATAAGATCAGCTGCACAACTTGTTTAAGACAGAACCGAATTAAATAGTAAATTTTCAATATCCGTTAATTAAATTTTTTCGCGTTATTTTAAAGAAGTAAAATCAATTTTTGTAACCATTTAAATATGAATAATTTAACACATTGTAGAAGGTGAACTTTATGGATAGATAAAATAATATGTTTATTTTTTGTTTGTTTTTATTTGGAATGTTAGAATTATCAATAAAGTTTATTTTTTCTCAAAAGGACGAATTGTCTCAAATTTGTAATATTCTTGAACAAGACTCACTGCGATTTTGGAAATTAAAGCCAAAACTGAACACAACTTTCCGCGGTGTAAAAATAAGGACCAATTCTTTGGGGTTAAGAATAGTGGGTAGAGATATTGGATGAAAAAAGAATAAATGCAGTCTTCGGATAATATGTCTGAGAGGGTCGTCTACTTTTGGCTGGGGAGTTAAAGCTGAGGATGCCTATCCGTATGAATTGGAAGGAATTTTTAAACAAAAATATGAGTTAAGTCCGGATATAGAAGTAATTAATGCAGGCATTATTGGTTATACCTCTTATCAGGGGAACCTTTTTTTTAAAAATGAAATTTTGAAATTGTCACCAGATGTCATAATTGTTTCTTAGCTTGTTAATGATGCAGATAAATACCGGTTTTATAGAAATAACAATAAAAGCGATAAAGATGTAAAGGAAAAGAAGAAGATTTTAATTTTTTTTGAAAATATATTAAATAGAAGAAAATTATTCAGAATCCTAGAAAAAACTATTCTTCATCTTAAAGGAAAAAACACTAAATTTTATGGAAATATAAGAAATTCATATAAAAAAATATAAGAGTTAATGCTGAAGATTACAAAAATAATATTATTGAGATTGTTGACTTAAAAAAAAACGGTATAAAGGTAATCTTGGTTAAGACGCCGATGCGGTTTCCTTTTAAAGATAAAGAATTATCTGAACTATTGATAGCTAAGGCAGATAGGAACATAAGTTGCGGCTTGAATTACGGCGAATCCAAAATGTATGATGCTGCCATTACTGAAATGAAAAAGGCTTTAGAATGTAATTCTTATTCTGCGAAGGCATTTTATTATTTAGGAGTTTACAGTAGCATAAGTAAAGATTTCAAGAACGCGGAGTTATATTTTCAAAAAGTAAACGAGATGGAGTTATTTGAGTGTGCAAGTTTAACCAAAGTTTATAATGGAATTATGCAAGAAGTGGCTAATCAAAAGAGAGTACCATTGGTAGACATCGTTTTAGCTTTTGAAGATTTTATTAAGGGAGATGAAAGTAAGTGTTTATTTGTAAATTCTGAATATGATTTTGTTCATCCCAATGCCTAAGGACATAGGATTATTAGTGAAGAAATAGCGAATATTTTAATAAAGTATAGACTTTTGCCTTTTACTCATAAAGAATAAATCGCTATTTGGGATAAAAGTTGAGATATAATATAATAAAGGTATAATATTACTGTTTTATATTATTGGTTGTGAATATATAATTTGCGGTATGAATAAAAATAAAGGAAATAAAATAATAACAAAGATAAGCATAAGTATATTCAGCTTTATTTTTTTTCTGGGATTATTAGAAATAGGCTTGCGATTTGCCGGACATTTTTATTCTAAAAAGCTAATTCCAGAATTAAGAATTTCTAGTAAAGTTGAGACGCCATATAAGATTTTATGTATTGGTGATTCTTATACTGTTGGTGGAGCGGGAAATTGGGAGGATTGCTATCCTAACCAGCTGCAGAGAGTGCTGTTGCAGAAATTTAATGGGCGATTTAAGGTTATCAACGGAGGAGAGTGTGAGTCTAACACAACGCAGTCCTTGCGACGTCTAACAAGGTTAATTAAGATTCATGATCCGGATTGTGTTATTCTTTTAGTTGGGTCAAGCAACATGTTTAATCTTTTTGGGTATGAAGATTATGAAAAAAGTAATAAAAATATATTTCTCAACCTAAGGATATATAAAATGGTTAGGATTTTAAAAACAAATATTAAAGGTGAAATTTTAAAATGGAGATCAAAGCAAAATATTACCGCACCTATTAAAAAAAGAATTTTTTCAATATATGAGAATGATAAACCCGGTGACTGTATCTCTTACGATGAAGAAGAAAAAAAGTACAAAAAAGAAATCGCTCTTCATTCTGAAGATAGCAGTACATATATTGAATTAGGAAAGTTTTATCGCGAACATAAAGAGTTTAAAAAGGCAAAAGAGATGTTTGAGGAAGCTTTGGCGTTGAATCCCGAAGAAGATTGGTTATATGAGGAATTGGGTGGATGTTATAGTGAGATGGGGAGGTATACGGAAGCAATAAATCTGTATAATAAGGCAGTAAAGCTAACTCCCAATCAAGACGGCCTGTATTTATCTTTAGGATGCTGTTACAGTAATCTAGGAAAATATAAAGAAGCAAAAAAAATGTTCAACAAGGCAATAGCACTAAATTCTAAACAAGATTGGGCATATACAGAGTTAGGGCTTATTTATGTTTATGAAGGTAAATATGATTTAGCTTTTGATTTTTTATTTAAAGGTATGGAGCTCAAACCTGAAATCTTTTCGAACTATTATTTTGTAACAAGGATATATGAATTTCAGAGTGAATATGACGCGGAATATATTCTTGAGCGCTTTAACAGGCTTCTTGAAAATAATCCCGAGTTAAAAGAAAATGCTGTTTTATTGAATTATATTAGGTTTTTTGAAAATAGAAAAAGTTTTGAGAAAAAAATTATTAAATGGTTAAGAAGCGATTTGGAAAAAATGGTTAAAATATGTCAGGAAAATAATATAAAGTTACTTATACAGAATTATCCTTACACCTATTTATCAGCTAATCAATCTTTAAAGGACTTGGCATTAAAATACTCTTTGCCGTTTGTAGATAATAACTCATCATTTCAGGAATTAATAGCTAAGAGCATCATGGAGAGATATTTAGCGGATTTTAATCACTGTACTACCGAGGGTCATGAAGTTATGGTTAATAACATATGCAAAATACTAATTTCTGAGGGTGTTATTTTAGAATATGAGCCAGGAAGTCCACATTGAAGAAATCCCGTTTTAAATCCACTATGGAGTTATTAATTGATTTATTTCTCTTAATAAAGATAAATAAAAAATGGTGGTTATTGCCTTTTCTTATCATACTTGCTTTTTTAAGTATATTTATCAGTCTAAGCGGGAATCAATCTATTCTTCCAGCAATTTATGCTCTCTTTTAATAATGATCAGAAAATTAATAGCGTTTATTATTTGTAGCATTGGCGTACTTTTACCGTGGCGATTGCGGTGTCTTTATATCGAGGTGCTTGGCTGGATAACACAATTTTTTTATTTTAGTTATTTTTTTATCCTGAAATTTATCATTAATGAATTAGAAAAAGCAAAATTTAAAAAAAATAAGAATGGACAATAATGATGAAATTGTATTACTTTATTCCGGCGGGACGGATTCTACTCTTACAGCTGTCCTTATGGCTGAGAAGTTTAGGAGGGTCCATTTAATCACGTATGATCGTTTGGGGTTGTTTTCAATAATTAATTCGAAGGTAAATGTTAAAAAATTAAAAAATAAATTCGGAGAGAAAAAGTTTACCCATAGGATAATAAAAATTAATAAATTATCGAAATATGTTTTTTATGAGCGTTATCTTCTAAATTTTATAAAGTACCGATTTTTCTTGCTTTCGATATGCGGGTTATGTAAATTAGCCATGCATATTCGAACAGTTGTATTTTGTTTGGACAACAAGATTTATAACGTTTGTGATGGTGCAAACAAAGGCATGGATATTTTCCCCGCTCAGATGAAAGAAATTATAAAAGAGATTACAGATATGTATTTAAATTTTGGTATTAAATATATAAATCCCGTTTTTGATTTTGATGGGGATCAGGATACTGGGTTTGTCGATAGATTGCATTTTGAAAAAATTTTTTCTGATGTAGATAAAGATAAGTCCGTAATTGAAGAGAAAAAGAGAACAACAAACAATGAGTTATTTAAGATGGGGCTCATGCCTTCGGGGAATGTTAAGGGTACGGAATTGGATCGCCGAATGCAATCCCGTTGTTTTCAATTTATCCTATTCAATATTTTTGTCCGATGGTATTATCTTTACAACCATAGTTACCAGCAGTATAAGGAAACAACCATTGAATTTTATAGAGAAAAAATTGATTTTTTTGCTGAGCTTTTAAATGACTATATTGAAAAAGGGAAAAAGAGCAGGATGGGTAAATTGATAGAAGGTTGATATATGGATAAAAATACCCGATGTTGCGGATTTCGTTTTAATAATGAAAAAACACTGTTCTTGGGGTGATGACTTTATTTATGCCGGTAATTATTGTAGGTAGTATTTTTTCTGGGAGGAAAAGCAGTAGAAGCTACTGGTTGTGATTCTTTCATGCTTTTAAAAATACCTTTTAAATTGGAATCTGGTTTGCATAAATATGCCGGAGCCAATATGGGCGGCAATTAAATATATAATGGAAATAGCCATTGATTCCGTTGAATTGGCTATTCTTTTAAATAAGACAAATAATATAAAATGGTGTGTAGTGGTGTCTGTTGTTATGTTTTTGGAATTTTTGCTGTGCTAAGGGCGCCGGTTTGTTTTTCTAATACAATAGAAGAGGATAAATTTTTGTTAAGATATTTAAAAAATAAGTAGATATTTTTAATATTTTTTTTAAACTTTAAAATTTATCCCCTTAGTTATAACATATATTTTTTTTGATATTTTATTTTTGGTTACAGGAACAAGAAAAATGAAGAAAAGAATTTTGCTAGTTAGGACACATTGTGCAGTAGGGACAGGCGGTCCACGTCCTCCGTTGGAATTGCTCTATATTGCCTCAATGATAATGAATAATTTTAAAAATGAATATGAGCTTAAAATTTTAGATATTGGTGTAGGGGCTCTTTCTTTTAAAGAGATCAAGGGGGAAATTGCTGGTTTCGATCCGCAGATCATTTGCCTTAGCAGTTTGGTTTGGGAGGCTCATTCCATGCACAAAATAACTGATATTTCCAAAAAGATTAATAAAAATACAACAGTTTTGGTCCATGGTCAGATTGCTAATTTAGCAAAAGAGTATTTATTGCAAGACGAAAATATTGATTTTGTGATAGTTGGAGAAGGAGAAATTACTATATGTGAACTTTTGGATAATTTAGATAAAAAAGGTGACTTTTCAAGAGTTGATGGAATTATATATAGGTTGGAGGAGAAAACTATTTTAACTAATCCTCGTCTGTATATTGAGAATTTAGACGATATTATCATATCTTCAACCGCATGGGATTTGGTGGATGTTAAAGCCTATGCGAAGTCTTTGAGCTGGAACGGAAGCCTTAAAGAAAAGTTTTATATCCCTATCCTTACTTCACGGGGATGCCCCTTTGATTGCACTTTTTGTTGTACTAGGGAGGTTGCCGGTAAAAAATTCAGAGCACGTTCACCCGAAAATGTTCTTTCTGAAATCAAATTTTTATATGAAAAGTATAATGTTAGGGAAATTCATTTTTTTGACGCTGTTTTTAATTATGACATTGAAAGAGCAAAAAAAATTTGCAGTTTGATTATTAATTCTGGTATGAAAATCAGCCTTGCCTTTCCTCATGGTGTCCGCGCTGACATTATGACTAAGGAGTTAATCATCTTATTGAGAGAGGCAGGAGCTTATAAATTAACTTATGGCATAGAGACAGCTACTCCGCGTTTACAGAAAATGATAAAGAAAAATTTAAATCTCAACCAGGTAAGAAATATTATCAGAGAGACTTCAGAGACAGGTATCATAGTGGGGGGATATTTTATGCTAGGTTTTCCTACTGAAACTTACGATGAAATGACACAAACGATAGACTTTGCTGTTAATTCTGATTTAGATATTGCTTCTTTTTTTAAAGTAACTCTTCTTGATGATATTGTTAAATTTTATAAAGCAAAATTACAACCAAAAGCAGAGAATAAACCATATCCTTATAGCTTTGAGGACATTTCTTATTATTCCCGGGAAAGGTCTCATTCTCAATCCTCTGTTTTAGAATTAAATAATGTCATATTAAAAGCTCAACAGAAATTTTACTTAAATTTGAGGAGAATATGTCGGGGAATATTAAAATTTCCTCATAAGGGCGTATTTCTAAAGAATTTAATAATCGCATTTGGTTTGATTTTACAATCTTATTTAATAAGACAATTATCAAGTCCTTCAGTCAATGGTAACAATTTAAAAAAGGACGATGTAGATGGCAGGAGTTTGAAAAGCTGATGGATGGTCGATTGATTGTGGCTTTTATTATATGTTCTTTTAGGATGGGTTTATTTGGAGGATAAGGATTATTTATTCGGAACTCCTTTGTATAGTGCAGTTGGCATAGTTAGTTTATTTTTTCTCTATAAATTAAGAACTAGTAATATTTCCTAGATAGAGAAATGAGTTACTTTAAAATAAGACAGATATCAGTTTTGTAACCCGCTGGTTTCGATTTTAATGAGTTAACTAACATTTTATGATGTGATATTTTTGGATTAGAGAGAAAATGATTGTTAAATAATTAATTATTCTATCGGTTGAACAAGCTAGTCTAAATTAATTAAAATTAGGCTATATATTATTTTAAAAGTTTGCAATAATTTGGGCTATAATGATTTTGTAACTAAGTATAAATCAGAAAATTAATTATGGCCGATAGAACATGGCGCTGTTGCATAATAGCAACAGCGCCTGATTTCAGCGATTAAAAAATGATTACACCGATGAAAAAGTTAATGTTTTCAATCTTTGTAATCAGGGATTAATTTGTGTAATCAGGGATTGTTGCATTTCACAACAGTCCCAACATGGCGCGATATTAAATGGCGTATATTTTTTAAGATTAATAGTTATATTTACGATGTTTTTTGTAGTTCTTGATTTTTTTGTTTTAATTTTTGTTTTTTCGAAATATTTTTGGGTTAAAGAGTTAAGCTTTGTATAAGACTTATTTAAATTAGACATTGTTTTTTTATAATAAAGATAAAAACATTATGAATATAGTTTTAATAAATCCACCGATACAACTAGGTCATTCTATCTCGAGGCAGGAACACAGAAGGACTATATTAAATATTGCAGCGCCTTTAGGAATAGCGTATATTGCTGCTACCTTAGAAAAAAATAACTATAAGGTTAAAATATTTGACTGCGCAATAGAAATGTTGCACCTCAAGTTAATAGAATACCTAAAAATTAAAAGACCAAATATTGTAGGAATTACAGCGACAAGTTTGGGCTTTTATAGTGCGAAGAAAATAGCTGAAGATATAAGAAGTCTTTTGCCTAAAGCGAACATTATTATTGGCGGTCCTCATGTTACGGCGCTTCCGTCAGAGGTTATGTTGTTTGATTGTTTTGATATAGGAGTAATTGGAGAAGGAGAATTAACTTTTTTAGAGTTAGTTAAGCGGATTGAGACATCAGGCGCAGATTGTTTCGAAGATATTTCTGGTATCGTTTATAGAAAAAATAATAAAATAATGACTAATAAGAAACGTGACCTTATAAATAATTTAGATGATATACCATTCCCGGCACGACATTTGTTGCCGCCTTTGTCTAAATATTTTTCTACCATTGGGTCTTACAGAAGACTACCATTAGCCCATATAATAAGTACTAGGGGATGCCTTATGAAATGTAGTTTTTGCGATCAATCAGTATTTGGTTCAACTTACAGGACAAGAAGTGCAGATAACATTTTAGAGGAGATTGAACTATTGATAGATAAATTTGGGGCTAAAGAGATTAAGTTCTTTGATGATAATTTTACTTGGAACAAAGAATTGGTTTTTGAAATATGTGACAAAATTCAAGAGCGTAATATTAAATTTTCCTGGGTCTGTTTCGCTTCAGTTAATACTGTGTCTTATGAATTACTAAAAAGGATGAAAAAAGCTGGGTGTTGGGAAGTCTCATATGGTTTAGAATCAGGCGATGAAAATGTACTTAAATTTCTCAAAAGTGGTATCACTTTAGCTCAAAATGAGAGGGCGGTAAAATCAGCCAAGAAAGCGGGTTTAAGTGTAAGAGGGCATTTTGTAGTAGGAACTCCTTGGGAGTCAAAAAACAGTTTACAAAAAACATTGGATTTCGCAAAGAAATCTGATATTGATTACGCCCTTTTTATTAAATTTATACCTTATCCAGGAAGTGAGATTTCTAAAATGCTCACAAAGAAAGGGTACTATTTTGATTTTAACAAAAGGCTTAGTGTTGTTAACAATAATAATATTATGTATATTCCTGAGGGATTAGACAAAGAAGAGTTGATAAAATTTTTTGTACGGGCTAGAAAAGAGTTTTATTTTAGGTTTGCATATATTTTAAGAAAATTTAGGGCTATAAGAACATGGATTCAACTAAAAGACCATATTATTGGTGTTATTTCATTATTATCACAGCCTAAAAATTAATAGAAAATCACAATAAAACTTAGGCTAAAGGAAATTAGATTTAAAGGGTATTGATTCTTATATATTTTTTAGGATGTAGTAAGACGGAGGGCATCTGTTGCGAGGTAGTGTGTTTATAATATAAATATGATATGAAAAAAGTTTTTTTAATTAATCCTTTGGTAGAGTTAGAGGGTAAAGAGCATATTCATTATTTGCGTGATTATTCTGGTGGGGAAATACCTACTTCTATGGTTTATCCTCCTTTAGATTTAGCTTATATAGCTGCTGTTTTACGAAAAAATAATATTGCGGTTACCCTTTTGGATTCAGGTACTTTGCATATTTCCAATTCCGAAACTATAAAAATGATTATTGGAGCTCATCCAGATTTTATCGGAATAATTACTGCGTGGGGAAGCATTCAATCAGATTTGAAGTTAGCTGAGAAGTTAAAGACTAAATTGCCTTGTTCCAAAATAGTATTTGCCGGGTCGAATGTTACTGCTGATCCAAAAATTGCGTTATCCACCGGGTGTGTTGATTATGTTATTTTGGGCGAGCCGGAAAAGCCGTTTTTGGATATAGTTAACGGCGAAATTAATGAGAATATTGCATGTGAGTTAAATGGAAAAATAGTCCTTAAAAAGCGTAAATTAATAAACGATTTAGATTGGCTTCCTTTTCCAGCTCGAGATTTGTTACCAAATGAAAAGTATATCGCTCCTTATGTTAAAATCAATCCTTTTACAACTATTGCTACTAGCAGAGGTTGTCCTCATAGTAAATGTGATTTTTGTCCGACGAATATATGGTATATGAACGAGGTTAGATACCGTTCTGTAGATAGTGTGCTGCAGGAAATTGATGAAATTATTAATAAATTTAAAATATATTCAATAATTTTTCGGGATCAGGCATTAACTTTTGAACAAGAAAGAATTTTAAAACTTTGCGATGAAATTATCCGTAGAAATTATCGGATAAGTTGGAGATGTTTTTCCGGGGTTAAGAATGTAAATAAAAAATTGTTGTTAGTAATGAAAAAAGCAGGTTGTTATCAGATAAATTATGGCTTTGAGAGCGGTTCTCAAGAGGTGTTGGATTTAAATAATAAAGGAACTACTTTGGAAGAATCTATAGAAGCCGCTCGGTTAACTAAAGCGGCAGGGATTGAATCTTCCGGATCTTTTATGTTAGGAATGTGGGGTGACGATGAGATAACCATTAATCAAACGATAGCTTTTGCTGTTAAACTTAATCTTGATTACGCTGAATTTCTGATAGCTACCCCACTACCTTCTACTAAATTTTATGAGCAATGCGGTCTTCCTCAAAAAATAAATACATTTTTATTTCAGCGGTGGTATAATCGAATACATAATTTATCTACGCTTTTAGATGAAGATTTTTTAAATAAATACCTTGAAAAAGCATATAAAAAGTTTTATTTTAGACCAAGCTATATATTAAATAAGCTTCATAAAGCTACATCTTTAAAACAATTAGTTATGCAGGCAAAGTTAGCTATGCTTTTACTTAAACGAGTTAACAATTTATAGTATATGAGTAATAAGGTCAAATATGAAATTATCCATTCCCTTTAATGGTCAGCCGGATTTATTAGAAAAAATTGATAAAGAAAAGGTTGCGGAAATATACGGCAAACTCACTAATGATTTTATAGGAGGGGGAAGGCCGTCCAGCACAAATCCTTATATTTCTATAAACAAAATAGCTGCTTGTGTTAAAGAAACTCATAGGTTAGGGATTGAATTTAATTATCTTCTTAACGCTTCTTGTTTAGGAAATAGAGAATGGACACGTTCAGGCCAAAAAAAGATAAGAAAGCTTCTTGATTGGCTCACTAAAATAGAGGTAGATACTATTACAGTAGCTTCGCCTTATTTAGCTAAAATTATAAAAAAATGTTATTCTTTTAAAATAACCACTTCTGCTATAGCCCAGATAAATTCTTTAAAACGGGCTAAGATGTGGGAAGAGTTAGGGGTAGATGAGATTGTTCTTTGTGATATAGGTAGTAATCGTAATTTCCCTCTTCTTAGAATAATAAGAAAAGAAGTAAAATGTAGAATTAAGGTAATCGCGAATGAAGACTGCTTATTTCATTGTCTTAGGTATTTTTACCATGCGAACGTAACCGCTCATGCTTCTCAGAACGTGCTGGGCAATTATTATATTAATTATTGCAGGGTATCTTGCCGTTTGAGAAGAATTTTGGAACCTGTTAATTTCATTCGCGCGGCTTGGATAAGGCCGGAGGACACACATTATTACAAGGCGATTGGAGTAGACAGGTTAAAATTGATTGATCGCGGTATGACTACTGAGGCGCTTATCCGCGTAATTAAGGCTTATCAGGATTGCCGATATGACGGGAATTTATTAGATCTATCACCAAAGCCTTCAACTAATTTAGTGGGGAAAAATACCGGTTTTATAAATAAATTAAGATATTTTTTTAGGCCGTTTTATATAAACATATTTAAACTTTATAAGATAAGAAATGTTACAGATGATTTTGATGTTTATATAGATAATCGCGCTTTAGACGGATTTATTGAATTTTTCTTAAAGGATAACTGCGAATTGAAATCCTGTGGAGAATGCGGTTATTGTGAGGATGTTGCAAGGAGGTCAGTAAGAATAAATTTAGCGTCTCAGAAGAGAATGTCTCAGTTGCATCGTGATTTCCTGGCGGGGATGGTTTCCGGGGATATATTTAGCTATAAGAGTAAAAAAGGAGTAAACATTGGAAAAAAGGGAAAATAATGAAATTATCCGTTCCTTTTAACGGCCAGCAGGATTTATTAGAGAGAATAAATAAAGAAAAGGTTGCGGAAATATACGGTAAGCTCACTCATGATTTTATAGGGGGAGGGAGGCCGTCCAGCACAAATCCTTATGTTTCTAAAAACAAGGTAGTTGCTTGTGTCAAAGAAGCTCATAGGTTAGGTATTGAATTTAATTATCTTCTCAACGCCTCCTGTTTAGGCAATTTAGAATGGACACGTGCCGGTCAGAATAAAATAAGGAATTTCCTTGACTGGCTTGGCAGAAGCGGAGTGGATAATATTACTATTGCTGTTCCCTATTTGGCGGAGCTCTTAAGGAAGTCATATCCTAATTTTAAGATCACTGTTTCAAATATGGCTCAAGTAAATTCAGTAAGAAAAGCCAAACAATGGGAAGAATTAGGGGTGGATGAGATTACCCTTTTCGACACAGATGTTAACCGCAATTTTTTTCTTCTTAGAGCGATAAAAAAAGAGGTAAAATGTAAGATCAAGTTGATCGTAAATGAAGATTGTTTAGCCCATTGTTTGAATTATTCTTATCATTCAAATGTGAGTGCTCATTCTTCTAAGGATGCCGAAAACAGTCTCTTGGTTGATTATTACCGATTGTCATGTCGTTTAAGTAGAATTATTGAACCGTCTAATTTTATTCGTGCTGCTTGGATAAGACCGGAGGATACGCATTGCTATGAAGAAGAAATAGG
>JAGLSE010000046.1 GCA_023135905.1 Candidatus Omnitrophota bacterium | reverse complement strand
GCTTATACCAATAAAAGGTATGAAGGGAATTTATATGATTTATTGCCTCATCCGTCAATTAATTTATTGGTTAACAAACCAAATTTAATAAATAGCATAAAATATTTTTTTAAGCCTTTTCGTGTAAATATGTTTGAGCTTTATAAAGCAAGAGAGGTTATGACAGATCTTGATGTTTATATCGATAATCAAGCATTAGATAATTTTATCAATTTCTTTTTAAAGAATGACTGTGATTTAACTTCTTGTGATGATTGTGGTTATTGCAGGGAAATTGCGGATAAAGCAGTCAAAATAGATTGCAGTTCTCAAAGAGATGCAGCCTTATTACATAACAAATTTTTAGATAAATTGGTATCTGGCGGTATGTTCAAATATTGGTAATGGCAATAATAATTTGATAAGGAAATGAAAAATTTATTATTTATGAAATATGTTAAGGGAGTTTATTACCGCGGTTTTATGTGATAGATTTAAGGTTTCGATAATAAAATGTTGCTTATCAATTTTTAAACAATAATAATTTTTTGAAAGCCCGCAAACTAAACTTAATCTTCGCCATATTTGGCGTATTCTTAATCGTAAGATTTATTCTTTTAAGATGTTTTTGGTTGTAATAGAATTTTTATGGACGATATTATAGAATTTATTTGGTCGAAGAAAAAAGATGTATTTTTAATATAATTTTTTTATGAAACTAAAATTTGGAAAGTATTTCTTTATTATTTTATTTTTTTTGTATTTATTTCTTGTATATGATACGGGTTTTCATGGGCCTGACGAACCTATTTATTTAGCGTACACTGCCAGTATTGTAGAAGACGGTGATTTGAACGCAATAAATAATTTTTATAGAGATGGGAAATTTGTTTCTAAAACATATAATTTACCTGACCCTCGCAATTACGGCGGGGTTCTTCTTTGGTGGCCATTCTATGCTTATGCTAAAGTTATTTATTTTATAGCCGTACAATTTAATTTAACAAATTCGGCTATCGAAGGGTTTAGTAGGCTTGCTAATTGCGCGATGTCTTTCAGTACTATTGTTTTTGGTTTTTTTTGTTTGATGCTTTCTTATCGCCTTTGCCGGATTTTTTTCTCAAGCAGAATTGCTTTATGGTCTACGTTAATAATATTTTTAGGAATACCGTTCTTTTATTATATGTTATATGAAACCGGAAATGCTAATATACTTGCCTGTTTGTTTTGTACTTTACTAATTTGGTTTTGCGGCTGTATGGTAAATATGAAAAAAAGTCATTGGTTTTTGTTTGGGCTATTTTTTTCTATTTGCATAGTAATCAAAATTGATTTGTGGCTTAATTTACTTTTTATTTTTCCTTTTTTTGTTATTCTTTGCATGTCGAGACAGATAGATTGGAAAAATGGTATATATTTTGTTGTTGGTTTTATCCCGGGGTTTATATTGAGGACTATAAATGTGTATCTTAAATATGGTGCATTTCAAACAGAAGAAGCTCATTTCAAGTACTTGAAACTCAATCTTTCCGATTATAGATTTGTTTTTACATTTGAGTGGCTTTTCAATTCATATAGAGGGCTTTTTTATATGTCGCCTATTTTTTTGGTTTGTTTATTAGGCTTTATTTTGTTAGCGACAAAAATGCTAAAAAAATCTAAGCCCCAGGATACAAATAAAAAAATAAAAGATATCTTTTTGTTTATTTTAGTATTCTATGCAATCGGAAAATTATTTTTTATCGGTGTTATTTCGGGATACAAACACGGAGTAGATCTTGCTGCAAGGCATGTACTTACAGAATTTCCTATTTTTGTGTTGTTGTGCGCTAGTCTTTTACAAAACCGAAATAAATATCTAAGATATTTTGTCGCTATCATATCTGCCTTTTTTGTTTTTTGGAATATGCTTATTGTTTCTGAATACATGACTGGTCTCGATTGGACATATATTACAGGGGCCCCAGGTATATATGCGAGAATCATTCCTCTTAAGCATGTTTTATTTGTATTATTTGGTATAAAGGATTTAAATCTAAAATTAAAATTTTGTTTACCCTTAGTTATAGTTGTTTACGGAATAATTTTTTATATGAAATCAGGCCTTATAAAATCAAATTTTTATCCATTTTTACAGAGTAAAGATGAGAAAACAGAAAAAAAGTAAGTTATTTAAAGTCCTTACATTATTTACGGTATATTTATTTATTTCATATACATTTATTACCCTGCTTAATGTTTGTAATAATAAACAAAATGTGGAGAGATTGAAGAAAAATGGTTTTTTTGAAGACGCTGAGGCAATAAAGGCGTATAAATACCAAGAAGAAGATGGGTTTTGCTTGCTTACCGATAAGATGCGTTATTATGCGTTAAAGGGCAATATTGGTATGATTAAAAATATTGCTAGGTTCAGAAAAGATGCTTTAAGCATAAAAGAAAGTTTTTCTTTCCATGCTGAACTTCCCCGGCCATATCATAGGATAGGGGATTATTATAATAAAGCAGGGAATTATGATGAATCTATAGAATGTTACCAACATCTTATTCAGTTTTATCCTCATAATATTGATGCTTATATGAGTTTGGGTGATATTTATAATTTAAAGGGGAATTATGATGAATCGATAGAATGTTTCAAAACAATTGTAGAATTTGCTCCACATTTTACCCATGCTTATTTTAGGTTAGGGGAGGCTTATAATAAAATAGGTGATTATGAACAAGCAATAAGAGCTTATGATAAACTTATCCAGATCCGTCCCAGTTGGGCCGAAGCTTATGTTAATTTAGCAAACATTTATATTATCAGGGGAAATGAAGATAAAGCAGCAGAATATTTTAAAAAAGCCCTTAAGATAAATCCCAATTCAGCTGATATCTATCGAAATTTAGGGGGTCTTTCTGACAGAAAAGGAGAATACGGCGAAGCAATAGAATTTTTCCAAAAAGCTCTTCAATTAAGTCCCAACCCTATTTATATTTATTCCAGTTTAGGAAGTATCTATAACAGAATAGGAAGTCATGATGAGGCTATAGTATATTTTAGAAAGGCAATAGAGTTTAACTCTAATGACGCTGAGGCTTATTCTTTTTTAGGTAATATCTATAATAAAAAAGGAGACTATGATAAAGCTATAGAATGTTTAATGAGATCCCTAGAACTTAACTCAAATAAAGTTGAGATTTATTCCAGCTTAGGAGATATTTACAATAGGCAAGGTAATGATGGTAAAGCTGTAAAGAGCTTTCAAAGAGCTATTGAATTAAATCCTAACAAAGCTGATAATTATGTTAATTTAGGTCAATTATACAATATTAAAGGAGATTATAAGAGAGCGGTTGAGTTTTTCAATAAGGCTTTTTCTCTAAATCCGAATTCAGCGGATACATATAGGAGTTTAGGAGATATTTATAAGAGAGAAGGTAATTATGATAAAGCGATAGAATATTTCGAGAAAAGCCTTAACTTAAATCCAAATGAAACAGATACTTATGCTAATTTAGGTCAATTATACAATATTAAAGGAGATTATAAGAGAGCGGTTGAGTTTTTCAATAAGGCTTTTTCTCTAAATCCGAATTCAGCGGACACATGTAGCAGTTTAGGAGAATTGTATAAGAGTCGAGGAGATTATAAGAGAGCGGTTGAATTTTTCAATAAGGCTCTTTCTATAAATCCGAATTCAGCGGATACATATAGCAGTTTAGGAGATATTTGTAATAGAAAAGGTAATTATGATAAAGCGATAGAATATTTCGAAAAGGCCCTCAATGTTAATCCTAATTTTGTTGATAATTATATTAATTTGGGAGAATTATATAAGATGAAGGGTGATTTTGAAGGTGTTAGGAAGCAAATCTTTGAGCTTAGAGAATTAGGGAGATCTGATTTAGCAGATAGACTAGAGGACTACTTCAATAAATAAACTCTAAAAAAGGTATAAAATTTTGGATTCAAATCTTAATTCCGGAGAATAAGTCAGCTTAAAGAATGTAGTTGTTGATGAAAGTGTTTTTTAGCAATTTAAACGGGGAAGTTTATTTGATAGGCATATATTTAAATTTTATTATAAAGTTATTTAAAGCTAAATTAAATAAGAGGCGTGTACCTTTAATTGTAATTTTGTGTGTAACTAATCGATGTAATCTCAATTGTTGGTATTGTTACGGGGAACATCCGTATAGAAAAGATTGGCAAGAGTTTACCACAGAAGAATTATTAAATATTGTTAGAATGCTTTATAAGTTAGGGACTCAAGTAATTCAGATTCAAGGAGGTGAGCCTTTGTTGCGACCTGATTTAGTTGTTGTTATTAAGGAGATAAAAAAATTGGGTATGATTTGTGATATGGTTACAAATGGTACATTAGTATCCGAAAGAAAGAATGTTATTCGGTTACTAGATAAAATTTGTATTAGTTTAGATGGACCTTCGACGGTTAATGATAGAAACAGAGGCAAAGGAACATTTTCTTTAATAGAAAAAGGGATAAAGGTTTCGAGGAGTTTTGGTTTACCGGTACGTATCAGCACTGTGCTTACTTCGGAGTTATCAACAAAAGGTATTGATTGGTTAATAAGTTTTTCATCTAAATATAATGCGGTTGTGAATTTTTCTCCGTCATTTGAATTTATTTCTCAGACCAGAAGTAAATTTAAGCCTCATGTGATTGCCGACGAAAATCTTAAAATTCTTTTTAAGCATATAATAGATTGTAAAAAAAAAGGCGCACCTATTCAATTTAGTGTTAAAAGTTATAATTATTCTTTTAAATGGCCATTTACTTATAAGAAGAGAATGTTAAATAGTGATGAAATACCTTCAGGTCTTGATTACCCTAAGTGTTATCATGGAGAATATGTTTTTTTTATTGATAGTGATGGCAGTCTTTATCCTTGCTGTAATTTTTGGGGCCGGCCGAAATTCAATATTAGAGAGCAGGGGCTAAAGGAATCAATTTTTAATGTAAAACGTCAAGGCTGCGAAACTTGTTATATCCCTGCATATGTTGATAGAAATCTTTTTTTTGATTTTAAGCCTAGCATATGGTTAAACTATATAAAACAAGCAATTAGAGGAGGAGTCTGAGGAGTATGAAGAGAAAAAAATGGTATAAATTAGAAGATGTAGAAAAATTATCTGTTCAAGAACGCATAGATTTAACAGTAGATTATGTAAACCCGGGTATGTCTAAATTATTTAAAATTCTTGGGTTTGACAGAATATGGGCTGTTTCTGCTGAAGGTATGTATATTAATCTTCAGAATGGAAGGAAAATTTTAGATATGACCGGGGGTAATTGTGTTTTAGGGTTAGGACACAATCATCCTAAAATATTAGCATGTCGGAAAAAAATTGCGGAAGAAAAACGGCTTGAACTTTGCAAATCATTTTTGTCACCTTATACAGCTGTTTTATCTGCTAACATGGCAAATTTATTGCCGGGAGATTTGCAATATTCATTTTTTTGCGGAAGCGGTGCGGAGGCGGTAGAAGGAGCACTTAAATTGGCTCAAAAACATCATGGTTTGCAGCGAAATGGCATTGTATATACTGATCATTCTTTTCATGGGAAAACTCATGCCGCAATGTCTGTCTCAAGTATGGATGATACACGGCATAATTTTCAGTCATTAGGTCATTGTTATCAAGTACCTTATGGAGATGCTCAAGCATTAGAGGCATTTTTTCGATCAAGATGCAGCAAAGAAACAGGTAAACCGGATATATGCGCTTTTATTTTAGAGGTTATTCACGGAACTCGTCTTATTTTTCCGCCAAAAGGATATCTTAAAGAAGTCAGAGAGTTTTGTGTAAAATATGATGTGTTATTGATTGTTGATGAAATATATACCGGGTTTGGCCGAACAGGTTATTGGTTTGCTTTTGAGGAGGAAAACATTATTCCTGATATAGTTTGTTATTCTAAAACTTTTGGGGGAGGGAAAGCTTCAATAGCCGGTTATACCACGAGGGTGCCGGTATTTATGAAGGCTTATGGAAGAACAGATGATTCTATGATTCATTCTTCTACCTTTAGCGGTATGAGTGAAGAGTGTGCTACGGCAATTGAGGCTATGAATATAATGAAAGATGAAAATCTAGTTGAGATATCACGAAAATTGGGTAAATATTTAGGGCAAAGGCTACTCGCCCTTTCAGAAAAGTATCCTGGAAGTATAAAAGATGTTCGTGGTCGCGGTTTGCTTTGGGGAGTAGAATTAAAACCTATGCTGTATAAAATGGAACCAACTATAAAAAAACTTTTCCCGAGTAAAGCTTCTTTTTTACCGGTCTTAACAGGTGTTGTCGCCTTGACTGAACTATTTCATTCATATGATATTTTAGCATATCTTGGGTTCACCCGCCGCAATCTTATTGTTTTTTCTCCATCTTTAATTATTGAAAAAGAAGAATTAGATAAAGCAGTTGATGCCATTGATAAAGTTTTGTCTTCCGGTTGGCTGACTCTTGGTAAAAAATTTATTTCCCGTTACATTTAAAGAAAACATATTAAAGGGTTGGCTTTAACTTTTCATAGATTAAACGATAAACAGAAAGTTTTGGAAAATATAAAGTTAGCAGCTGAATTTTCAAGAAGTAGTTTGAAAGTGATATATTATAAAGAAATCATTAGCATTGAAATTTGTTAAACATTATGAATGTATTATTAGTAGTTCCTTCAACAGATACTTGTTATGAGAGAGTTCCAAGCATGGGATTGATGAATTTGTATTTAATCGGAAAAGAACTCGGATGTAACATGGAATTAGTAGATCTTACAGAAGTATCTTATGGGAAAGGGTTAAAAAAAATTTTATCGAAACAATATGATATAATTGGAATTTCTTGTAATTTTACAAATTCTGCTCCTAATTGCATGAGGTACGCAAAAGACATAAAAGAAAAATATCCGGATACTTTGGCTATCTCAGGAGGAAATCATGCAACCCTTGTGCCTGAGGATTTATTATTTAATAACTACGATTTTATTATTTATGGAGAAGGAGAGATTACGTTTAAAAATTTTTTAGAGCGGAGGCTCTTTAACAAAGCTGTTGAAGATTTAAAAGGTATTTGTTATTTAAAAGAAGGTAAGATTGTAAAAAATAAGAGACAAGATTTAATGGAATGTTTAGATTCTTTACCTGTTAATGATTATTCTGAGTTTAATTTAGAATTATATTTTAAGCGTTCGGGGTTAAGATATATAAGCCTTGAAACTTCACGGGGGTGTCCCTATAATTGCGCGTTTTGTTCGACTGTAAGGATGTGGGGGCATCAATATCGTCATAAATCACCTAAAAGGGTTGTGCAAGAATTTAAAATTGCTCAAGAACTTAATTTAGAATTTATTTTTATTGAAGACGATGATACAGCCTTGGATGAACAAAATCTCAGAGATTTTTGCCAATTACTTATAGATGAAAATGTGAGTGTTCCATGGGGAATGGGTATAGGTTCGGCATCAATTAAAGAAGAATCTACTTTTGACCTTCTAGTAAGGAGTGGATGCGTTAAAGTTAATGTAAATATCGAATCCGCAAATCAGCGTATTATGGAATTATATAGAAAACCTTACAGTATCGAAGATAATAGAAGGTTATGCTGGAACCTGCGTAAAAGGGGCATACTTATCCATAATCATGGAATAGTTGGATTTCAGGATGAGACAATAAGAGAGACATTAAATACTTACTTTTATCTTATAAAGACTTCCCCCATATGGCATGTTAGCATTTTAGAACCTAGGCCGGGATCAGATTACTGGGAAAACTGGGAGGGACAGGGCGATGTTTTCCAGTATAGACTGTTTGGTAAGGCAAATGTGATTTTAGGCAAACATAAGATAATACCTTATGTTTTATACCGTATTTTCGCGTTATTTTATTTTTCAAACCCTATTAGGATATGGAGGGCTTTATATAGCAAAGGCAAAGGTGTCAGGTATAGTTATAGGATACAGTATTTTGTCGCTTATAATACACTAAAGCAAAATATTATAAACTATATTAGACATTTTAATCTATTTTTAATTAAACGAAATGGCTAAAAGTATAACAGAAATAATAAAAAAAAGAATTGTTCCAATATCATTTGTGTCTATATTAGGTGGATTGTTATGGATTTATCTGCCGACGTTTTACAATGCTCCTAGAAGCGATTGGTGGGAAAGCCTCTATTTTTTTCATACACTATATTCTTCTAATGAAGTTAGTAAATGGTTAGATGTATTGACTACGGATTGTTTTGGTCATGTTACTTTTAGGCCTATTTCTCATGTTATATTGTTAATTCAGCACATTATGTTCGGGGCTAATTTTATTTATATGCATGTTATTAATTTTTCGTTTTATTGTTTAAGTTTAGTTTTAATTTATAAATTCGCGAAGATTTTTATTAGTTCTCAAAGACTGATACTGTTCTATGTTGCTGTTTTTGCTTTTTTGTTTACTCATTTTGATATTGTTTCATGGACCGCTCATTCCTATTTTATATTAAGCTTTTGTTCATTTCTTTTAGGTTTTATACTTTATGAGAGGTTTATGAGGACCGGTAGAAGAATTATTTTGTTTTCTGTAGTCTTTTTATTTTTATTTGGGATGCTTTGTTATGAAGCTTTCGTAATGTGGCCTTTTGCGATAATAATTTTAAGTTATATTAAAGGTCCAGAGAATAAAAAGAAAAATTCAAAAACAAATTTACGGCTCGCATACATTTTAGTTATTGGGGTAGTTTATATTTTTTATCTTGGTATTTTTTTCTTAGTCAGGTCAATTCCAACATATACTGATTCTTGGCTCCAAACTTCCATTCTTATATCAGATATGGCCTCCATTAGTAAGGTTTTTAGAACTGTTTTAGCAGTGAACTTTAATATTTTATATAATGGGGTTTTTGTTAATGTTTTCCCAGCCTTGGCTAATCCGTCTTGGATTGATCCAGTAAGTAGCAATATTTGTATGGGAGGATTTTTAACTAGTCATCGACCAACACTGCTGATAGAGGGCGTTTTTAGCGTTATTTCAGTTGTAACATTTGTGAGTATAATAATTTATTTGTTTAGGCAGAAGAAATACGATATTTTGAAAATATATATATTTTTTATTTTTTTGTTGTTTTCATTTTTGTTTGTGTTGTTTCATTTTAAATATTTTAGTAATAAGGAATATTTTTATAGTTTTTTGCAGTTTAGATATCAGTATGTTCCGAATGCATTTATCCTTTTGATAGCGGCTCTTTTTATAGATAAATTCATGAAACATAAAAAAAAGTTGAAATTAATATTATTTAGTCTTACCTTTGTAATAGCAATATGTCATATGTGTTTTACTAAAAATTATATAGATTTAGAGGTAAATCAAATGGCATCTTTAAATAAAATATTGCTGAACATAAAGAATGGTATAAATTCAGGGCGTATAAGTAAGAATGGAAAGCTTTATATTGATGATGATATTGTTAATTTTTTACCACGGATGAGTTGGAATCATTGCATAGGGAAATTATATATGAGAAAGACGTATCAATGGATATTTAATAAAAGGGAAATGAAATACTTCAGTGATACACCAGAATATGCTTGTTGGACCATTGATAGGGAGAGTCTGGGGTTGATGCTTTTAAAATAGAAAAGTTATAGAGATAGGATGAACAGGAGATGGTTCTTCAATTTAAATTAGGTAAAAAATGAAAAAAATATTTTGTAATAAGGGTAATAATTTTAGTTTTGTGTGTGGAGTATTGCTATTTGTTATCTTGTTTATTATTTGTTTTCCTTCTTTTTCCTATCCTCCTCTAAGTGATGATTGGCAATTGTTTTATTTTTTTCAGCATCTATCTGATAAGCCAGGCCTAATAAAATGTCTTCACGTATTAAATTATGATCCCTGTGAAAACATGAGATTCCAACCTTTATCTAGAATATTTTATTACGTTTTTCATCTTTTATTCGGTTCTAGTTTTATTTTTTTCAAAATTTTTAATTTTTTATTTTACTTTATTAGTATAATCCTATTTTATAAATTTTCATTGTGTTTTGTAAAAAATAAAAAGATAGCTGCTGTTTTTATAGGAGTTTTTGCGGTTTTATACAGTCATTTTGATATTGTTCTCTGGGCACATCATATATATATTATTTTTGGTTTCGGTATGTTTTTAATGGGATTCATGGCTCATATGCGTTTTTTGGAAACGAGGAGGAAAACATATCTTTTGGCTGTTATAGCGTGTTTTTTAGGAGGGTTGTTGTGTTATGAGCCTTTTTTTTTCTGGCCGTTAGGTATTGTATTCTTGTCATGTTTACAACGTTTTAATAGAAAGAAGCTGCCGCAAAAAAATAAGGTTATTGGAAAGAATTGTTTGGTTTTAGGTGTGATTTATGGAGCATATTTGTTATTTTATTTTTATACACGTTCTTTAGGAACTTATGACAGTCCAAACCATTCTATTTATGATTTTTTAAAATTAAAGAATTTTGCTATAGCAGGGTTATTAGTTTTTTTAAATATTTTATATAATGGTATTTTTGTAAATATTTTTCCACTTCTATCATTTCCTTTAAAGGTAACGGAAAATATTTATATGGATGGGGTTTTCCTTCGTTATATAGAGAATGGCCATGGAGAGGTCATGTTTTTAGGTGGAGTATTGATGACAATCTTTTTATTTTTGTTTTTTATGAATTTATATAAACGGAGATATTATGAAGAAATGAAGATTTTAGGCTTATTTTTCTTTTTGTTATTTTCAAAAATATATATAATATTTTTTTTCAGGCTGGCTACAAATGAATATGTATATAATTTGACTGAGTTTAGATATCAATATGTCCCCAATGCAGGTATTATTCTTATTATTCTTTTTTTAGTCGATAGGTTTTTAATATGTTCAAGGACCAGAAGAATAATTACATGCAGTCTATTGATGGGTGTTGCTATATTTAATATTTATTGTGTGAGTAAGGTTATATCAATATACGACTATCATTTCTCGCCATTAAAAAAAATCATTTTTAATATTAAAAAAGGTATCCAGAGTAAGGCTGTTAACGCGAAATATAAGATTCATATAGGAGATGATATTCAGGATTATCTCCCCCACTTATGTTGGAATATAGAGATGGGTGAAAGATTTATGGAGGGTTCTTATGAATGGATGTTTTCTAAAAAAGAGATAACATGTTTTGCTGAAAACCTCAAAGAGGCTTTTTGGATTATTAATAAAGAAGATTTTAGTATAATGATGAATGATCCAAATAATAGTTGTGAAAATGCAAAAAAGATAAATTCAATACGAGACAAATTTTATGTTGCTTTTAGAAAAGATAAAAAATATTTGCAGTTAGGGGAGATTTATATCGAACAGGGAAAATATGCTAAAGCGAAAGCGATGTTTAAAAAAGCCATAGAATTTAATCCTAACAATGAGGAAGCATATTTTTTAATAGAAAATCTTTACAATAATAAATTAATATATAATGAAATTGAAAAAACTAAATAATTGGTCATTACCAATTATTTTACTGATATCCATAGCAAATCATCTCTTTACTTTTTTTGCTTATACTTGGTATGCAGGGATGGATAGTTATAGTTATGACGTCTGCGGATTGCAATTGGTTTCAGGATATAAGATTGATATTTTTTCGTTAATGTATCGCCCGCCTCTTGTTCCGATACTGAAGAATATTCTTTATCTTATTTTTGAGGGGCATCCATTTGCTTTATCTATTTTTGTGCATTTTATAGGAGTGATAACAACAGTCTTAGTTTATCGCCTAGGTTGCAAGTTTAATAAGAAAATTGGTTTTATTACAGGTTTGGCCATGGCCTTAAATATTAATATGGCGGTTTTTTATCATTCTATTTCAACATTAACATTTTATGTACCATTATTAATATTGGCTGCTGATTGTTTTGTGGTTTGGATGAGAAAATTTAGCAGCCGATCATTGATATATTTAATTATTACAACATTCTTATGTTGTATGACTCGAACAGAGTCTATAATTTTAGTTCCAGTTTTTTTTATTTTTGGATGGATTTCTCTGAGGAATTGGAGGCAACCGGCATTATTTTTATTGATATTCGCAGTATTATATAATCTCGTTTGTTCATGGTACTATTGTAATTTAGGGTATTGGAGGGTAACTTATAAGGCAGGATGGGCTCTTTCATATAGGCTTTTAAGACCGCGAGATAGTTTGTTTAGTAAATATAATGGCCCGTCTTCCTTAAAAGTTTACGAATATTTAACAGAAGAATTGCCTGAAAGCATTAAAAATATTAGAAAATTTGAATCTTTGATGTATTCTTTTAATTTGGCACAAGATGATTTAGGATATATTGAGGCGGATAAACTTTTTAAGAGAGCATTTATAGAAGCAATTAAGGCCAATCCGGTTAAATTTACAAAATTTACTTTTTTAAGAATGTTAGGACATTTTGATTTATACTCTTTGGATTTTAATCATAAGGAGTCGCCTTATGCGTCGGAATCGGGACATATGTGGGGATTTGATGGGGAAAGGGCAGAAAATAGCCGCGAGAAATTTGAACAATGGAGTCCTTTGGTTAGTAAGTTAGATTCACCTCTTCAGTGGGAAAGAGAAGTTATTTTAGCAAGATTTAAGAAATTTTTAGGGTTTGCTAATTCAATACCTAAAGTTCCGGAAACATTTAAACTATCGTCAAATATAAGTATAGATGACTATGGAAAATTTAAGTTTTTAAGTTGTGGGGATGGGGTTATGACTGAGCGTCTTTGGAATTGCAGGTATTTGGATAAGTACTTTTACTTGGCTTATTGGGGGCAAAAGGGATGGTCGGAGTTATCCTTAAATATATTGAAATATTGGGATGCTATTTTTATGCCAAACCATACAGTGAAAATTATAATTAGTTGGTTGATGTGGATTTTATGGGTTTCGGGAATTTTTATTTCTAAAAAGAGAGAGGTTTCGATATTTCTTGGGGCTTTTTTAATTGTAGTTGTATTTCAGGCTGTTTCCCAAGCAATTTTTAGTGACAACTTTGGAGGCAGGTTCGCTCTTTATATGATACATTTTAAATGGCTTGGGGCTTTATGTGGGATATTAGCTTTTATTGAACGAGGGAATAAGAAATTATCTCACAAACTTAATGATTAGATATTCTTTTATTCGGTCGAAAAATAATATTAGTTAAAAAGGTTAAAATTTTATTTTGTATTATTCAAATGGTTTTTATTTAAATAATTTTTTGTTATCAGTAGCATCAGGTGATTGTAAATTGACGTGGAGTCGATTGTTGAGGCCAGATTGATATTATGAGAGATTCTAAATATTTTTTAATAAGGAATCCATATTTTCAAAAAATAATATGTTTCGTGTTTGCTATTTTGTTGTGTGGGCTTATTGAATTATCAGTTCGCATAATTTTTCCGGGAGAAGATGAGCTTGATAAGATCCTTAATGTTCTTCAGCAGGATTCATTACTCTTTTGGCGGCTTAAACCTAACCTAAACGTAAAGTTTCAAAGTGTAAGAGTAGAAACGAATTCTTTAGGTTTGAGGGTACAAGATAGAATGAATAACATTGTAAATAGTAAACAAGATTTTAGAATAATATGTCTGGGAGCATCTCCTACTTTTGGATGGGGAGTTGAAATTGATGACGCATATCCATCTAGGTTGGAAAGAATTCTTGCTGAAAAGTTTGATCCAGACCGTCGTATTGAGGTAATTAATGCAGGGATTATCGGTTATACATCGTATCAGGGGGTGACATTTTTTAAAAACGAAATTTTAAAATTATCCCCTGATCTTGTTACTATCTCGTATGTTGTTAATGACGTTGATAAGTACCGTTTTTACAGAAATGATGGAAGAAGCGATAAAGAGCAAAAACCAAAAAATAAAATTTTAGTTTATTTTGAAAATATTTTTGAAAAAAGCAAATTATTTCGAATTTTAAAAAAAAATATTAATCGTAAAAAAAATATAACCACCAAATTTTCTGGTGAAATAAAAAATGTATACTCAGAAAACAGGAGAGTCTCTTTTGAGGATTACAAGAAAAATCTTGATGTAATCATAGATATAGCTAAGCGTAATAACATAAAAGTGGTATTGCTAAAAATAAAAGTTATATCGCCTTTTAGCGGCAGGCAAATAGTTGATTCTTTCAAGTATAAAGCTGATAAGTATATATATCGTGGTTTGGATTATGCTAAGCAGGCAAAATATAATAAAGCTATTGAGGAAGTTGAAAATGCGTTGAAATATAATCCTTATTCATCGAAAGCTTCCTATTATTTGGGAGTTTATTCTGCAAAAAAAAAGGAGTTTGAAAAAGCAGAAGTATATTTTCAAAAGGCAAAAGAAATGGAGCTTTTTGAGTGTGCAAAGTTAAGCAGGAGATATAATCAGATTATGGAGGTGGTTGCTGATAAAAATAGGGTGCCGTTAGTAGATGCCGTTTTGGCTTTTGAAGATTTTTCCCCTAAAGATAAGGATTTTTTGTTTATAAACCCTGAGCATGATTTTGTTCATCCGAGCGTTATGGGACACAAGGTTATCAGCGAGGAAATAGCCAATATTTTGATTAAGTACAATCTTTTGGTTAAAGATTAGATGGCAAAATAATTTAGTATGCATAGAAAAAATAAATCAATAATTACTAAGTTTTGGATAAGTGTATTTAGCTTAATTTTTTTTCTTGGCTTGTTAGAGTCGGGATTGAGGATAGCCGGTTATTTTTATTCCCGGGGTAGGCTCCGTCAAATGGACTTCTATTTTAGAGATAGCGAAGATGTTTCTGATAGAGATGGTTTGCCTAAGTTTGGACATGCTACTAGAGAGGAAAGTACGGTTTACGGAGAAGATCCACAGAATAAAAATTTAACCGTGGATAATAAAGAGGGATATGCGGTCTTATGCGTAGGAGACTCTTACACATTTGGTGGATTCGGTAGTTATGAGAATGCTTACCCTTATCAGTTGCAGAAAATGTTTAATGCCGTCCCAGGTAACAGGATTAAAGTTATTAATGGGGGAGCTTGCGAGTATAATTCCAGACAAGTCTTAGCGCGTTTGCCCAGCTTGATTAAAGATTATAAGCCGGATGCAGTAATTTTATTGGTAGGTGCCACTAATAGATTTAACCTGGCTTTGTATGATATGGATGGGAATCCTATAATGGGTATTATCAAGAGTTTTAGAATATATAAGATGGCTAAAATGATAAAAATGAATTTTCACAATAAGTACACTTGCCATTTGGAAGGCAAATAAGAGTAGTATTGATGCAGTGTGTAATTGAGGTTTCAATTGGTCTATGATATAATCATGGATTAGGCAAGAACAGCGTTTTATACAAAACTTTATTTTGTATTGATGGGGTTAAAAATAAAATAATTTTTATAATATAAATGTATTAGTAGGAGGATACTTAATGGATAGAGGGAAAATAAGAAAGTTGGAATGCAAAGCAAGGTGGGTGCGCAAAAAAGTATTAGAAATGGCAGTAAAAGCAGGGGCAGGACATGTTGCCCCTGCTTTTTCTTGCACGGAAATTATTACGGCTCTTCATTATGATAATATTATGAATTTTGATCCAAAAAATCCTGAGTGGCCGGATCGGGACAGATTTATATTAAGTAAGGGGCAGGCCGCGATAGCATTGTATGCCGTTTTAGCAGATTTGGGTTTTTTCCCTGTAGATGAATTAATGACTTTTACTTGTGATGGAAGCAGATTGGGAGGTCATACAGAGGATACCATCCCAGGAGTTGAAGCGTTTACAGGATCTTTAGGCCATGGTTTATCTATAGGTGCTGGTTTGGCTTTGGCTGCAAAGATGGATGATAAAAAATATATTTCTTTTGTATTAATGGGTGATGGAGAATGCCATGAAGGGTCTGTATGGGAGGCAGCTATGTTTTCAGCTCAACATAAATTAAATAATCTAATAGTTATTATTGATCATAACGGTCTTTCAGCAACAGATTGTCTTGAGAATTATTTAGAAGTAGAACCTTTAAATAAAAAGTGGGAGGCTTTTGGTTGGGAAACTGTTATAGTGGATGGACATTCTTTCAATGACCTTTGTTCAGTGTTAAGCAAAGATAGTTGTTCCCGTTTTTCTAAACCCCTAGTAATTATTGCATTGACAACTAAAGGCAAAGGCGTGTCATTTATGGAAAATAGTCCTATTTGGCACTATCGTATACCTGTTGGAGAAGAATTGGTTATAGCTCAAAAAGAGTTATCCTGTGAAAAGTAATATTTAAACACTTGAAGGAGAAAAATATGATGCAATGGGTTCAAGGAATGAGAGATTCTTTCTTTACATCTCTTTTTAGTATAGCAAAGGATGATAAGAGGGTTATTTTAATTACTTCTGATACAGGAGCAATTTGTCATGATCGGTTTAGGGACGAACTTAAAGATCAATATATTAATGTTGGGATAGCAGAACAAAATATGATAGGGGTTGCCGCGGGCTTGGCTATGGCGGGTAAGATAGTATATGTTTATGCAATTATACCTTTTGCTACTATGAGGTGTTACGAACAAATAAGGGTTGATTTATGTTGTATGAATTTACCGGTAACAGTGGTAGGTGTTGGGGTGGGTTTTGATTATTCGACTTTAGGTCCTACTCATCATGGTATCGAAGACATTTCTTTAATGCGTTCCCTGCCGGAGATGAAAATTTATAGTCCGGCTGATAGTTTTATGGCGGAAGAATTAGCTAAATTGTCATATGAAGAGAAAGGCCCGAAATATATAAGGCTAGATAGGGTAGGGTCGCCTTTGGTATATAAAAATAAAAAAGAGATTGATTTTTCTAAAGGATTTAATGTTGTTAGGGAAGGGAAAGATTTATATATTATCGCTACAGGGAGAATGGTATTTAACGCTCTAAATGTTGCTGAATTGTTAGCTGATCTTTCGATAGATACGGGAGTAATTGATCTTTTTAAGATAAAACCTTTTAATAAAAATATGCTTTGGGATGTTATTAAAGATGTAGGGCATGTTGTAACTTTAGAGGAACACTTTATTATTGGAGGTATTGGAGAGTTAGTAGGAGGACTTTTACTTAATAGACGAAAACCCGTTGAATTTAGAGCAATTGGGATACCTCATGCATTTTGTCGAAGTTATGGAACAAGAGATTATTTGTATAGGATAAATGGGATCGATAAACATAGCATGGTGGAGACTATCAATAAATGGATAAAAACCGAAAAAAAATTCTTATAATCAAACTAGGTTATTCTGAAACGTTGGATAGAGAAATAGAAAAAATACCTAGTTTGGGTGATGTCTTGCGTACTACAGTCGTTTTGCATCTTTTCAAAAAAGATTTTGTGACTTGGCTTGTAGATGAGAAAGCTTACCCTTTACTTAGGGATAATAAATATATTGCTAAAGTATTAATTTATAATAAAGGGGAGTTTTTAAAAATACAGCGTCAGCAATATGATATTGTTATTAATTTTGAGAAAGATCCTGAGATTTGTTTGTTTTCAGATTCAATAAAATCTAAGAGGCATTATGGTTTTAGATTTGATAAGGATGAGGGAAAGATTAAATATTATGATGGTTCAGAGGGAGCTTTTGAGATTTGTAATGATATTGAGGTGAAGAGGTGTAATGAAAAATATTGGCAGCAAATTATAATGGAGATGGTTCATGGTGAATGGAAACAACAAAATTATGTTTTGGGTTACAAACCAAAATCTAAGATTAAGTACGATGTTGGGCTAAATTGGGCGGTGGGAGTAAAATGGCCGAATAAAGCTTGGCCGAAGGAATATTGGGAGAGGCTATCTAATTTAATAAAAGGCAGGTACACATATTCTTGGCAGGAAGGGTTAGATGGTATTTGTGATTATATAGAATGGATAAACTCTTGTCGATTATTAGTTACATCTGATAGCTTGTGTCAGCATATTGCGTTGGCTCTTAAAAGAAAAGTTATAATCTTGTATGGTCCAACTCATTCAAATGAGACCTATTTATATGGGAGAGGCAAAGAGTTATTACCCGAGGTTGATTATAAATGTGTTCCTTGTTTGAAAAATAAATGTCGTCAGGAAAAGAGTTGTATGGGATTTATATATCCTAAAAGAGTTGACAACGAAATAAATAAAATTTTAGATAAAAATCTACAAAAAAATTTTAATTATGGATGATTTTAAAATAGAAGGTCATAAACTAATGTATCATGTCTCTCGTCTGAATGAATGGATAAATGGCGAAAATGTGTGTCCTATCTATCTAGAGATAAGTCCTTCGGGACAATGTAATCATCGCTGTGTATTTTGCGCTTTTGATTATCTTGGATATAAATCTCAGTTTATTGATAAAAATAATCTTAAAAAGTTTCTTTCAGAAGCTGCCCAAAGTGGTGTCAAAAGCGTGTTGTATTCGGGTGAAGGCGAACCCCTTTTGCATAAAAAAATTAGTGAAATAATTGTATACACTAAAGAAGTTGGGATTGATGTTGCTATTACGACTAATGGTGTATTTCTTGATGAGCAAATTATTTCTGAATGTTTACCATATCTTACATGGATGAGGATAAGTTTAAACGCGGGTACGCCTAAAACCTACGCTAGGGTTCATCGCTGTAATCCTGATGATTTTATTCGTGTTATCAAGAATTTAGAGAAGGCGGTAAAGGTGAAAAGGGAAAACAATTATTCTTGCACGATAGGCGTTCAGATAGTTATGATTCCTGAAAACATGAAAGAGTTAACTATGGTAATTTCGCTTTTAAAAGATATAGGAGTAGATTATTTAGCTATAAAACCTTTTTCTTCTCATCCTATGAGTAAATTATCCATTGATTTTGATTATGATGAGTATAGTTGTTTGGCTGATCAGCTACACTCATATTCAAACAAAGATTTCAAGGTGATTTTTCGCGGTAGGACAATGAAGAAACTGAAGGAAATTAAACTGTATGAACATTGTTTAGGTATTTCTTTTTTTGCAAATATTGATGCTTGCGGAGATGTTTATCCTTGTCATGCTTTTGTAGGAAATGATAAGTTTCGCTATGGAAATATTTATAAAAGTTTTTTTTCTGAGATTTGGCAGAGTTCTCAACGAAAAGATTTGTTGGCTTGGATGTCTTCTGAATTTAATACTGTGAATTGTAGAAAAGCCTGCAGATTAGATGAAATCAATAGATATTTGTGGGAGTTAAAGCACCCATCTCCTCACATAAATTTTATTTAATTTACTGAGATTATTTATTTGTTAAATCTAGATAGGGAAGTATTAAAACTTTTCTGTAAGAGGTTTAGTTAGAATAAAATATAAAGGAAAACTATTTTTGATTGTAAGGGGTGTTTTTTGGAAAACTAAAGGTGTTGAAAAATGAAAAATGCGTATTTTATTAATAAATCCTAAAGATTTAAAAGGCGGGCATTACGTTATTATTCCTAATTTGGGATTAGGATATATAGCGGCTGCATTGTTGAAAGAAAAGCATAAGGTTGAAATATTAGATTGCGTAAAGGAAAATTATGGTTGCGATGATGTAAGTAGATACTGTGAAAATAAAAAAATCGATATAGTGGGATTCACTTTATTTACTTTATTAATAAATTCAGTAAAGGAGTATGCGAAGAGTATAAAAAAAATAAATAAAGATATTATTATTGTTCTAGGTGGTCCGCATTCAATAGTTGAACCCGTTGAAACTTTAGAAATTATAACTTCTGCTGATTTTTCTTTTTGGGGAGAGGCTGAGATAGGTTTTCCTCAATTAGTAAATAAGATAGATAAAAGTGATAGTATTTACAAATGTGACCTTAGTGATATTCAGAATTTAGTTTGGCGCAAAAATGGTGATGTGATTTGTAATCCGAAACAGATGATAGAAGATTTGGATAAAGTAGATTATCCTGCATGGGAACTTATTCAGCCTAATGATTATCCATTTGCTCCAAGCGGCGTTTTTACATCAAATCGGAAAATTGCCCCAATTATTATTACCAGAGGCTGTCCATATGCTTGTACTTTTTGCAGTGCTAGTAAAATATCAGGACGGCGTATAAGAAAGCGGAATATTAATAATATAATTGAAGAAATTAAGATATTAAAAGAAAAGTTTGGGATAGAAGAAATACAAATAATGGATGATAATTTTACGCAGGATAGGGAATTCGCGATGACTTTTTGTGAGAAATTGATTAAAGAAAGGGTCAATATTGATTGGGCTTGCCATAATGGGGTTAGACTTGATACTTTAGATGAAAAACTGTTGGGGGTGATGCGGGATTCCGGATGTTATTCCTTAAGCGTAGGAATCGAGTCGGGAGAACAAAGGATATTAGATCATATGAAAAAAATGATATCCATCGGTGTAATAAAAGAGAAAATAAAATTAATAAAAGAAAAAACTAATATTGAAATTGCTGGACTTTTTATCATTGGTTATCCTGAAGAAACAATTAATGATATAAAAAAAACAATAAAGTTTGCTATTGATCTGAAGATAGATAGGGCAAATTTTCATAACTTCACACCGTTGCCTGGAAGCGAAATTTATGAAAGGTTGAAAAAAAATGGGGAGTTGAAAGATGTTACCTATGATGATTTACATATACATGACATAATTTATGCTCCAAGGTCTATGTCAAAGAGGATGTTAGAAAAATTACAAAGAAGAGCTCATTTAATGTTTTATTTAAATCCGAGAGTTGCTTTTGGATTAATTAAATATATAAAGTCTTTATTGCAGTTAAAATTAATTTTTCAAAGGTGTTCTAAAGTCGTATTTTTCAAATAAGCTTTTTATTCAGAAGAGTATTGATATATCCGTGGCGCGTTTTAGAAAGAAAAAAGATATGAAAAAGGTTATTTCATTGTCAGTAATTGTACCGGCATATAATGAGCAGGATAGTGTGTCTACAACAGTAATGGGGTTAGTGACGTCTCTTAATCAGTTGAACATAGATTGGCAGTTGATCATAGTTGAGGATGGTTCTACAGATAATACAAGTAAAATTATTGCGCATTTGGCTGCTAAGTATATAAATATTAAAGTTATTAAACATGAGTCAAATTTTGGAATAGGTCGTTCATTTCGAGATGGAGTTGAAAGCGCTGATAAGGAAATTGTTACTTGGATCCCTGCGGATGGAGAGAATGATTTAGAAAGTTTAATTGAACACTTTTCTCTTTTGGAACAGGCGGATATCATAGTTCCTTTTGTAACTAATATGAATCTTCGTTCTTGGAAACGGCGTTTTCTGTCAAAACTTTATCTTTGTATAGTAAATTTTTCGTTTGGGACAATGTTTAATTATACAAATGGAACTATTGTTTATAAACGAAAGGTTTTTGAAATTGTTAAACCAAAATCAAATGGATTTTTTTTTAATACGGAATGTTTAATTAAAGCTGTTCGAAGTGGTTTCATTTTTACAGAAGTACCGGTATTACTAAAAAAAAGGGAATTAGGCGGGTCTAAAGCCCTGAATATTAAATCCTTTTATTGTGTGATTCTGGAATATGTAAAATTGTTTTTGGATGTGTATATTGTTAAGAGAGACTAAGATTTTTGATGTATATCTAAACACTTAAGTGGCAGTGAAAAGTGCTCAATGATTGGTAGAATTTTGAATAGAAGAATGATATTAACAATAGTTATTTATGAGAGTAAATGTAAATATGTAAGGCACGAATGCTTATTCCAAAGAAATGTTTATTAAGAATAAAAAAATTATAGTAATAGTTCCCACTTATAATGAAGTTGGTAATATAGCGGTTTTTATTGATAAAATTTTTGTTTTAACTTTAGATGTGTCTATTCTTATAGTAGATGATAATTCTCCAGATGGTACCTCTCAAGAAGTAAAGAAAATCAAAAAAAAATATTATAATTTGTTCCTTATAACAAGAAATAAAAAATTAGGATTGGGTAGCGCTTATATTGAAGGCTTCAAATATGCTTTGGAGAATAAGTACGAAGTAATAGTCCAAATGGATGCCGATTTGTCACATGACCCCAAGTACATATTGGACATGGTTAATTTGCTGGATAATAAAGACTTAGTTGTAGGTAGCAGGTATTTTGGAAATGGAGGCGTTTTAAACTGGCCATTAGGCAGAGTCCTTTTGAGTAAAGGAGCTAATGTTTTTGCTAAAAAAATGTTAGGAGTTCCTATCAATGATTTAACAAGTGGGTTTAGGTGTTTAAGAAGCAATGTATTAGAAAAGATAAAGTTTGAGAGTATCGAATGTCAGGGGTATGGATTTCAAATTGAAATGGTGTATGAATTGTTTTTAAATGGATTCCGGATATGTGAATATCCAATAGTATTTGAAGGAAGAAGATATGAAGAATCTAAGATGACGGCATCAATAGCTTTTGAAGCTTTTTTTAGGGTCTTGGTTTTATTTTCTCAAAGAGTAATTAGATTTTTAAAGAATTTTTAATTTTAGGAGTATAATTGAATTTTAAGTCTATAAAGAATTATGCTGATTTCTGTAGTTATTCCCACATATAATAGTAAAAATTTTTTAATGAAAGCTCTTGATTCTGTTATAAAACAGAGTTCTATTGATATTGAGATAATAATAATAGATAATGGCTCTTCTGATGGGACTTATCAATTTGTTACAGACAACTATCCTTATTTGAAAATTGAAAGGAACGATATAAATATGGGATCATCTGCTGCTCGTAATCAAGGAATAGCCATATCCAGAGGAAAATTTATTATGTTTATGGATTGCGATGTCCAACTATGCAAAGATTTTTTTTCTAAATTTTCAGAAATAATAAAACAAATGCCTAAAGATATTGATGCGATTTCTCCTAAAATTGTTAATAAAACAACAGGTAAATTGTTTTCATGCGGGCTGAAGATATCATCTATATATCGGGTATATGATATAGGAAGAAATAGAACAATTGATGATTTCATACAATCTATTCGAATCGACGGTCCAAACAGCTGTTGCGCGATATTTAAAAGAGGATGTTTGGATAAAATAAAGGAACACAATTATTTTGATGAAGATTTCTTTTTTCTTTTTGAAGATGCGGACTTAGCTCTGCGTCTAAAAAATAAAGGATTTAAAGCTTTTTTTTATCCGGAATTAATTTGCTATCATAAAGAAGGAAGCTCCGCTTTTACCAAAGAATTTAGAAGTTTTTTATGTTACAGAAATCGATGGTATATGATTTTAAAAAATAAAAAAGGGTTAGGATTAGTAATGTTTATCTTAAAGAGTTCTTTTTATGATTTCCCCAGAACTATTTATTTTGCTATCACAAACTCGTATTTTTTAAAAGCTTTAAAAAATATTTATCGTGTTTTCAAAAGTAAAAAATAATTTTATTTATATGAAAAAAATAATAATTTTTAACGCTAGTTCTTTTGTCTACGGCGCGGAAAGAGGGCTGCTTAACCTTCTTAAAGTATTAAATAGGGGATTTGATATTATAGTTGTGCTGCCGAATAACGGCCCAATAGAAGAAAAAATAAAAAATATTTCAGATCATATAAATATAAAGATATTTCCTTTACCTATTTTGATTAATACGTTATCATTTTTTTATTGGATAAAATTTTTAATTCTTTTAATGGTTAATTTAGCCTATTTTAGTTGGTATGTAATTAAAAATAAGATTGATCTTGTTTATACTAATAGTTCGTTATTATTATCACCGTCTATAATAGCCAAGATTACAAGAAAAATTCATTTTTGGCATGTGCGGGAATTTTTTATTTCAAAAGTATTAAATTTTTGGATTGGAACATTCATCAGGATTTTTTCCGATACTGTAATATGCCAGTCAAACACTATACGAGAAAGATTGTTTTTAATGGAAAAAGGAACCGTTATTTATGAACCATTAGATTTGAATGATTATAAAATATATAATGCAAAATCTATAAAAAAAGAATTTAATATCCCGGATGAATCAATAGTTATTACGATTATATCGCGAATACACCCTTTAAAGGGACAGTATGAATTTATTGAAGGTATTAAAGATATTATAAAAGAAAATAAAAAACTGATTATTTTAATAGTAGGTGATATTACCCCATTAACTTTGAAAAATAGATTATACAAAAATAAGATTGACCAGCTAATAAAGGCCAATGGATTGAAAAATGTTAAATTATTGGGGTTTAGAGATGATATTAGTAAACTTTTATCTATGACTGATATTTGTGTATTCCCTTTTTTAAGGGAGGAACCTTTTGGCATTGCAGTAACAGAAGCCTTAGCTTTTGGAAAAATTAGTTTTTATACTATGGAAGGTGGTTTAAAAGAAGTATATGAAATGTATAAAGAAGGAAAAAAATATGATATTATAAAAATTATAGAAGAGATCAATTCGTATAGGATTAAACCTGTTAATGAATTAGAAAAGGGTATTGTTATTCCAAAAATTTTATCTTTTTCAGAATATAAAAAAAATATTAGTTTAATTTTTCAAAAGTAATATATGGTAAGTTATGGTGTGAATGTAGAAATTTAGTATCAATAAAATAGAAAGGAATATATGAAACTAGCTTTAGTTTTTAACCCATTTAAATATAAAATTCACGAAGAAAATATACTAATAGTACAAAAGTATTTTGGGTTGTTTCCGCCGTTAAGTCTAGCGTGGGTGGCTGCTATTGCTGAACAGGCCGGACATGAAGTTATTATAATTGATTCTAGAACTTTGAGGTTGAGTAAGAAAGAAACTTTAAAGAGATTGAATTTGTTTAAGCCTGATATTATGGGTTTTATGATGACTACTTATATGTTTCCGGATACTTTAGAATGGATAAGATATTTAAAAAATAACTTAAACATTCCTGTAGTAATAGGGGGCTATAACTTGCGAGTGTATCCTCGGGAATCTGTATCTTTTTCAGAAATTGATTTTGGGGTTTTAGAACACGCATATTATACCATCCCCGCTCTCTTTAAAGAACTGGTAAAAGAGAATCCTAATTTTGATAATGTTCCCGGTCTTGTGTATAAAAAAAATAAAAAAGTAATTGTAACTCCTCATTTTCAAAAAATAGATTTTAATAAGTTTCCTAATCCCGCGCGTCATCTTTTGTCGAATGAGTTATACGCGGAATTCCCTACAGAAAGAAAGAACTTTACAGTAATGGTTACTTCTTTAGGCTGTCCTTATAATTGCCGGTTTTGTGAAGCAGGGAATACAAATTATAATGCCCGTTCACCTGAGATAGTAATTAATGAAATCGAAGAATGCTATTATAAGTATAATATAAGGGAGATTGATTTTTTTGATTATGAGTTTACATGTGATAGGGAAAGAGTATTGAAGATCTGCAACCTTATTAAGGAAAGGAATATTAATATTAGCTGGGCTTGTCGTTCTAGAGTTGATACAGTAGACAAAGTATTGCTTGAGAAAATGAAGGAAGCCGGCTGCAGCAGGATATATTTTGGACTTGAATCAGGTGTTCAAGAAATACTGGATAAGGTAGGTAAAGGGGTAACAGTTAAACAAATCAGCAACATAATTGATATATGCGGGGATTTAAAAATAAAAACCCTGGGTTTTTTTCTTATTGGCGCACCCGGCGATACTAAAGAAATTATAAAAAAAACTGTAAAATTTGCTATGGGTTTGAATTTAGAATATGTTCAATTTTCGAAATGTTTAGCAAAACCATTAACTTCTCTTTGGGAAGATTTAATTAGTAAGACAGGGGTTGATTATTGGAAAGAATGGGTTTTGGGCAGAGAAACCGATAGGGTTTTGCCTCGGCCCTGGACAGAACTTACTAATGATGATATTGATAAATTGACAAAGTGGGCATACATTAAATATTATTCACGGCCGTTATTTATTGTAAGAGCTCTTTTAAATTTAAAATCATTTGTTGAGTTTAAACGAAAATTGTTTGCTTATATTGATATGTGTTTTTTTCAAAAGAATATAGCGGTTAAAGATGAAGATTTTTTAGCTTATAATGAAAATGTAGGATTGTTATCTAAAATAAAGATCTCGGGATATATTAGAAAATTAAAATTGTATTTTAAAAAAAATAGAAAGAGTTTGAAAAACAAATGAATAAAAAAATAAGATTTCGAGAATTAATGGAGAAATTTGCATTACCTTTATCAATAAGAACAATGAGGTATTTAGACCGCTGGGTAGGTGTCTTTTTATGTTTTTTCTTAAGCGGGATAAATTATTTTCTTAAAATTATACCCTCTGGGAAAAAACAGGATAAACATATTAGAAAAATATTAATAATAAAACTATCGGAAATGGGCGCGATTATATTATCCTGTCCTTTTATCAAATTTGTTCGTGAAGGGTATCCTGCTGCAGATATTTTTTTTCTTACGTTTAAAGAAAATGCGCCTGTATTGAATTTTTTCAATATAAATCCTAAATTAAATGTTTTAACCGTTAGAAAGGGGTCAATAGGTTTATTTCTTGTAGATGTGTTTTATGCGATAAAAAGGTTGAGAAAAGAAAAAATTGATATAATTTTTGATTTAGAGCTTTTTTCAAGGATTTCGGCTATTCTTACCAATTTTATTGGAGGATTTAAAAAGATAGGGTTTTATAATTATTGTATTGAGGGTCTTTATCGAGGTAATTTTTTGACGCACAAAGTTCAATACAATCCTTTAATCCATATAAGCGAATCGTTTATTTCTTTATATTTAGCGTCAAAAGAGAGCGAAAAAATTTTACCATACATTGGGCAAAGAATTAATAAAAATAAAATTGTTTTGCCAAAATTTTTTCCATCTTCGGATATGAAAATTAAAATGCGGGATAAACTGAATGTTCGAGGGATTAAAGAAAAGGACAAATTAGTTATTTTTAATTTGGGAGATGGAATAATTCCTTTAAGAGAGTGGCCGTTGGAAAATTTTATTTCTATCGCAAAAAAAATTTTGGCTAAAGATTGTTGGATTATATTAGTAGGTACAAAGAAATTTTCGGAAAGATCAAGTTTGTTTATGAAATGTTTATCCGATTCGCGGTGTATAGATTTTTCCGGAGTTACAACCTTGCCCGAGATTTTAACTCTTTTGAGTATGAGTGTTTTAGCTGTTGCCGGAGATTGTGGTTTAGCTCATTTAGCATCTTTGGTTGATGTAAGGATTTTTGTCTTTTTTGGCCCGGAAACTCCGCAAGTTTATTCTCCATTAGGGAAAAATACCCGGATTTTCTACGCTAATTTGCTTTGTTCACCATGTTTTTCAGCCTTTAATAATAGAAAATCCGTGTGTAAAATGAACGAATGTCTAAAGGCTATTAAAGTTGGGGAGGTTTATCAAACTTTGAAAGAATATTTATAAATCAACTACCCAGCGGCAAGCTACGGGGTATCGAAGGTTTCCCCTAAATAACTTTTCCGCGGTAAACTGTGGGGAATTAAACCCGAGATCCTTCGACTCGTTTTACTCGATCAGAATCGATTCGACTACAGATTTTTCTCTGAAGAATCTAAGTCTCACTGATTAAAATTAATGTATGATTAAAAATAAAAGTTTATTAATTTTTTGGGCCATAATGTTTCTGGCTGTGGGGTTACGATTAGTTCCTTTCAAAGATTTGACAAGGGGCAGTATTGGTAAGGTTGATGCTTTTATTTTAAATGATTCTTCGAGACCATTATCTATTATAGCCGATTCTCTCCCTATCGATCAAGGACCATTGAAGTATTATCTTTTGCATTTATTGCTTTATTTAGGAAGAGATGAATTCATAATACTAGCTATTCCTTTTATTTTTGGAATAGCGTCAATACCTTTGCTTTATTATATTGGGATATTATTATTTGATAAAAAAACAGCGTTGTTGTCATGTTTTTTTCTTTCGGTTTCCTGCTGGCACATTAATCATTCTCTGATTGTAAGAAGTTATACCCTGTATTCTTTTTTGGTTCTTTTACAAGTTGCTTTTTTTTGGAGAATAATAAAATATAATTATGTCCGCGATTGTCTATTTTATGTTCTAGCTTGCTATTTAGCTTTTTATTCATTTTATACAACTATATTTATTGTGTTCGCGGAAATAATATGGATAATATTTTTTTATAAAAAAAAGATTTGGTTCTCCCCGTTAGAGAAAATCGCTGGCTTTAGTCCGAGTCCATTACCGTATAAAACTGTCAGTGTTTTAAAGCTAGCGACAACGTGGGCATTTAGAAGACTAAGCCCTTTAATGGGGGTTTCTAACTCTAAGAAAATAATATTTTCATTGTGCTGTTTTTTTGTGCTAATTAGTCCGTCTGTATTTAGAGTGTATAATATGTATGTTTATAAGGTTGACCCCATTAATGTAATAGATAATACTCAGTCGATGATAAAGGTGTCATGGATAATAAATAGTTTTGGAGGGGTTAAAAATTTTTTTCCTATAGGGATTTTAGTTTTTTTGTTGAGTTTTTTTTTATTGCTATATCAAAAGAATAAAAACAAGGAAACAGTTTTTATTTTTATAATATTTTTTATTCCTATTTTTATCTATAGTTGTTGTCTTATTTTTTATAAAATCAGATTAGTAGAACGGTATTTTCTTTTTGTATATCCTTTTTTTCTATTAATATCAGCCGCGGGAATAATGAGTTTTCGTAAAAATTTTATAAAAATAGTGCTAAGTTTCGTCTTCATTTTGCCGTTGATTTTGTTTTTGTCAAATAACATCGGATTTAATACAAAAAGATATATACCTCATGATTACAAAAAACGCTATAAAGATTATGTTTTAATAGCTTCTATGATAGAGAAAAAGTACAATGAAGTTGACTATGTTTTTGTGGCTCCTTGGACAACTATTTATCCAATACAATATTATTTAGATAAAAGTAATAAAAATCCGGTAAAAATAAAATTATACCCTCATACCAAAAAGAGTTTTTTTGTATATGAGAATGATTTTATTGAATTGTATGGGATTAGAGATGAAAAACACGAATTATTTTTGTTAAAGGAATTGTTAGATAGGGGTAAAATAATGGTAATCGATATAAAATTTGGCAAAAAATTTTATTTATCCAAGGCAAGTTTGGAATGGCTGAATGAACATTCTTTCAAAGTTAGTAATTCTAAAGAAATGAACCTGTACTTTTTAGATAAGCAATGAAAAACAAAGAAGATAATAAAAAAATAAAAATTTTGTTCATTATTACATATTTAGAGCTGGGTGGTGCCCAGAAACATTTGCTTTCATTAATAAAAAACTTGGACAGGAAGAAATATTTTATCTATCTTTGTTCAAGCCCGGATGGTTATTTAAGAGAAAAGTTTTTTCGATTACCAGATTTGAATTTATATTTTATTCCGGAATTAAAAAGAGAAATATCTTTTATTCGCGATTTTCAGGCTTTATTAAAGATCTATCTGTATATAAAAAATAATAGATTTGATATCGTCCACGTCCATTCCCCTAAGGCTTCTTTTATAGGTAGATGGGCCGCATATTTTGCAGGGGTTAGAAAGATCGTTTATACTGTGCACGGATGGCCGTTTCATAAGTATATGCCTTTAGTGTATTATAATCTTTTTCTTTTTATCGAGAAAATTACCTCAAAAATAACTCAAAATATAATACTAGTCTCACAGGCAGACGTAGCTACAGGGTTAAAGAATAAAATCTTATCTAAAGGTAAATTTTGTTTAATACATTATGGTATTGAAACGAAATCTTTTGAAAAAGCCTGGAAAAAGAGAAGATTAAATCAAATATCACACACAATAATTACTATTTCATCATTTAAACCTCAAAAGAATATGTTTTGTTTTTTAGAAATGGTTAGGTTAATTTTAAAAAATAAACAGAATGTAAAGTTTATTGTTTTAGGTGAAGGACCTTTAAAAGGTGAAGTCCAAAACAAGGTTGACTCTATGGGACTGTCCGGAAAAGTTATATTAGAAGGATGGGTAGACGACGTTGCTGATTTATTTAGAGACAGTTCAATTTTTGTGTTAACTTCTTTGTGGGAGGGTCTGCCGGTATCTTTGATTGAGGCTGTTATTTCTGGAGTTCCAGTGGTAGTTACTAATACTGGAGGAGTATTTGATATAGTAATAGAAAATCAACAAGGAATAGTCGTAGAGCCGTTAAATGCTGTCCAAATGAGTAAATCTTGTTTAC
The DNA here is from genome assembly GCA_023135905.1 of Candidatus Omnitrophota bacterium. Lineage (GTDB taxonomy): Bacteria > Omnitrophota > Gorgyraeia > Duberdicusellales > 4484-171 > JAGLSE01. The sequence continues at coordinate 1,858 of JAGLSE010000046.1, read as the reverse complement.
AAATATTAAACAGTTATAAAGATTGGGAGGATAAAATTAGAAAAAATAGGGAATTAATGAATGTTTTTTATTGGTCAGATAAAAGAATGATGGGATTAATAGAGAAAGTTTATAAATAGTCTTTTTATGATGGATTTTTGTTGTTGTATAAAATTACTTGATAAAAAAAATAAAATAAAGTAAAATAAATATAAGTGAATCATAAATATTATATTTATTAATATGAAAAATGGCATTAAAGATAAATAGAGGAATTTAAAAGTGAATAATTCATTAGTTTTTCTTTCATCATTTTTTTTAGGGGTATTTTTTATAAATTTTTTTAGAAAATTATCCTTAAAATTTAACATTTTAAAGTCAGATAAAGGAATACCGGTTGTTGGGGGATTAGGCGCGGTTATTCCTTTTTTTATATGTTATTTTCTTTTTAAACATTTAATGGTCGGGGCTATTGTGCCTATTCAGTTTTTGTGGATAATAATTTTTTCTTTAGTTTTATTTATTATTGAGTTTATTGATGATTTAAAAGATTTTTCGCTTAAAACAAGGGTTATCATTCAGATAGTATTTATTTTTTTGGTCCTATCAAAAATTAAAGGCATAGATATTTATTTTTTACCTATATGGATAAATTATATTTTATCATTTTTATGGATAATGGGAATTACAAATGCTTTTAATCATTTAGATGTTGGTGACGGTCAATGTGGTGGTATTTCTTTAATAATTAGTTTAGCTTTTTTAATTGTTTCAATTCTAATTGGAAATAGTTTAATGTCTATTATATTTTTATGTATTTGTGGAGTAATGTTAGCATTCCTTTTATTTAATTTGCCTCCGGCCCGAATTTTTATGGGTAATTCCGGAAGCCATTTTTTTGGATTTTTATTTGCAGTTTTAAGTATGTATGGTGATTATGCTAGTTTAGAAAAACCTATAGTTTTGATACTTCCTTTATTAGTTTTGGGATTTCCTCTTATAGATACATTGTTTTTAATTATTATTCGTATTAAAAAAGGATTGATGCCTTTAAAAAAGAGTGATGATCATATCTTTTTAAGTCTGGTATCCTCAGGCTGCAGTATTAAACAGACATTATTTAAAATTTGTATAGTAACATTGTTGTGGTGTTTAAGCGGAATTTTTTTATTATTGAATACTAATATTTTTTTCATACTGTTTTTACTTCTCGCTTTAATATTTACCTTTAGATTGATTTATAAAGTTTTACCTTCACAATAATAGTGCTGTTACATAATAGCACCTGTCTAAAGAATCAACTACCCCGCGGCTATAGAAAGTTTCCCCTAAATACTTTTTCCGCGGTAAACCGCGGGGAATTAAACCCGAAATCCTTAGACTCGTTTTGCTCGCTCAGGATCAATTTGGAGAGTGTATAATCTGATTGAAAAGCACACCGACAATCGTATACAATATTTATATAGATTAAGTATTGTATCAACCTAACAAAAGGAGGGATTGTCGAGGCAAAAAGATTATACTGCATTCTTAGGGAAAAGTGTATTAGATTTATTGCAATATGGAAAAGGCAATGTCGTGGGCGATTTGTTAAGAATTGTGTTTGAAGGTATCTTACAAGCAGAACAAAAAGGTTTTCTAGGATATGGCTATGGCGAGATACCTACTGAAAAGAACAAAAAAAATGGATACAGAAAGTCAGAGCATTATTAAAAGGTTTAAATAAAATGTTCAGAGTAAACATTCCTCGGGATAGATTAGGAATATTTAAACCGGTATTTTTAGAACTATTAAGTGAACAAACAGATAAGATAAATGAACTTTCATTTAAACTATATATCAAAGGATTAACTACTCGAGAAATAAGCGATGTTGTACT
>JAGLSE010000045.1 GCA_023135905.1 Candidatus Omnitrophota bacterium | reverse complement strand
AAGTTGATCAATGGTTAAACAAACCATTAGAATCTGAATATTATGCTGTATACATAGATGCGTTAAGATTGCCTATCAGAAGAGATGTTGTAACCAAAGAATGCTTTTATATAGTATTGGGACTTAGAAAAGATTTAAAACGTGAAATATTAGGTGTATATCAACTACCTGAAGAACATTATAGTTGTTGGAACGATATAATGAAAGATTTGAAAAAACGAGGGTTAAACAAGACTATTCTTTTTATTACAGATGAATTAAATCAAATAGAAAAAGCTATTTATAATAATTATCCAACAGCTTTAATTCAAAGATGTATAACACATAAAAAATGAAATATACTTAGAAAGGTTAGAAATATAAATAAAAAAGAGATAATGGCTGATTTTAATAATGTTTTAGATTTGAATAATCCCGTCGATACAATTGATAATGCAATTAAACGATTAAATGATTTTATTGCTAAATGGGGAAAAATATATCCGAGTATACGAAGAATGTTTATACGAAAAGAAGAATACTTTAGTTATATAAAAATGCCTTTTTTAATGAGAAGGATGACATATACGAATAATTGGATAGAAAATTTAAATAGACAAATAAAAAGAACAACAAATATGAGAGGCAGTTTTCCAAATCCTAAAAGTGCTGAAAAATTAGTAGTATTAAAGTGTATTGAAATCGAAAATAATTATATGCAATATCCTGTTACGGCACTTTTGCCAATACAAGATTATTTAGAAGATATGTTAGATAACAGAAAAATGTCGGTGCCTCAGACACATTAAACTTGACACTCTCTCAATTTGGCTAATCCCGACTCTTTTGTCGGGAAAGTCTCATTGGTTAAAAGATAATTTTAGTAATATAAAGTTAATGTTTTTAATCTGTATAATCAAGGGATGTTATATTTCGCGACAGTTACATTATCGACAGATTCAATAAATCTCAGTGTTTTTGAGTGTTCTCATCGCGGGAATTTGCGGCAATAATCCCCAAAATTATCCACCACAAAAATGATGTTTGGGGAATAAAAAGACTAAAATCGATAATATTATGAAGGATAAAAGATAACCCGCTTATTGAAATTCCTAACAAATAATAATTTTCTTTTTTTAAGTTTATTATTAGCAGACTTTTTTTAATAAAAATAAAAATTAGTCCTAAAAAACTTAATATACTTAGAATGCCGGTTTCAGCCCACAGTTGCAAATAAGAGTTGTGAGCATATAAGGTATTGGATCTCGGTAAATAAAATTTTCCTATTCCGATTCCGTTTATAGGATGGTTCTTTATTAGAGCAATAGTTTCTTTCCAATAGGATTTTCTTTGTTCTATTGAAAATAATGGCATTGTTTGTTGGATAGGCTTATAAGAAATAGAATGTTCTTTAGTTGATTTTGTTCGTGATAACAGTGTAGTAAATATAATTATACAGACGATTATTGGGAGAATAATAGCTTTTTGGTTTAAAGTTTTCCCTAATATAAAAAAAATTGTAATAGCAATAAAAAATGTTAACCATCCACCCACAGATTTAGTAAAAAATAAAGCCAAACTTGTTGTAGATAAGCAAATAACACTAATTATAAAGAGCGGATCTTTTTTATTCTGTTTTATTTTTTTTATGATTATTCCAATGGTTATAATAATTATCATTGTAAGGTAATTAGCAAGCAAATTTGGCGATATAAACGGGGCAAAAGCTCTTTTCCTTGAAATAAATTCTTTAGCAAAAGTATAATCTATGTTGGTTAGGGATAGATATTCTAAAGTATATTTTGAAATTATAAGTAGAGAACGCAGACTGGATAAAGATACTGCTATGGCACTTAATAATAAAACAATAATTAGTTGGTATGTTTTTTTTGTTTCTCTAACTGAAGATATTATATAAAACAAAAACAATAAAGATATATATTCGTAGCCTTGAAATAAACTATTATAGAAAGGTATATTTAAAATAACAGATAAAATAATAGTTGAAAAAAATATAAAGACAAAAAGAGTTATACAATTATTTTTGACTTTGTTTTTAAATAAATAGAGTAAAGATGCTAAAATAAAAAAGGTGTTTATAAGAAAAACTAAATGAGGAAAAGTTTCAGATGAAATAAAAGGACGTATAAATATAAACGTCAAAATAAGTTTCCAAGATATATTGCATAACAATATCATATTTTTTTAAGAATTTTATTATTTGAACAATTGAAATTAAATATATTTTATTCAGTCTAAGGTATTGATCGGAATTAGTAAAGTTTATTTTTTGTTATTTTCAAAAAGAGGATTAGTATATCCATCTAGTTTAAGTTTATTATAGAATGAAGGGGGGGTACCTGTGTATATAATTTTTTCGCCTTCACGGACAAAAATTCTTCTTAAAGTAAAGATTGAAGCATTATTTTTGGTTACTTCAGCTACTTCCATTATTTTGCGCTCGCCATTTTTTAATCTTGCCATTTGAACAATTAAATCAATGGCTAAAATTGTTTGTTTCATTGCAACTTCTGAAGATATATTTGAATTACCTAATAGAGTAAGTACTTGTAACCTTTCTAAACTATCAATACATGAGTTACTGTGTATAGTGCATAATGACCCTTGTTGACCTGTATTCATAGCTTGTATTACATCTAAGGCTTCTTCTCCTCTTACCTCGCCTAATATGATACGATTTGGCCTCATATGTAGGCTATTTTTAACTAATTGACGCAAAGTGATCTCGCCTTTTCCATCAATACTAGGGGGCCGGCACTCCAGAGATACGACATGCGGATGTTCAAGATGTAATTCACGAGTGTTTTCAACAATAACAACTCTTTCATCTTTGGGTATAAAACAGCCAAGAGTATTAAGTAATGTTGTTTTCCCTGACCCTGTTCCACCTGAGATAATTATATTTATCTGTTCTTTTACGCAAGCCGCTAAAAAACTTGAAATTTGGGAATTAAGAGTATTTAATTGGATTAGTTCTTGGATATTTAGAGTATGAAAGTTGAATTTTCGTATTGTGACTATGGGAATTACTGAGATTGGCGGTCTGACTACGTTTATACGAGACCCATCACTTAATCTAGCATCCACAAAAGGTTCCAATTCTGTAACACGTCTTCCTGCTGAAGATAATATTTTATCAACAAAGGAGAGAAGCTGGTCGTTATTATAGAAATTTATAGCAGTAAGACTAAGTTTTCCTTTTTTTTCAGCATATATTTGATTGCAGCCATTTATCATTATTTCAGTTATTAAAGGGTCTTTTAATAAGCTATCAATTGGACCGTGACCCAATATTTCTGAGGAAATAGATTCAAAGAGCTCTTCTTTTTCGTTAAAGTCTAATTTATTTTTTACTATAGATTCAGTAATTTTTCGGATAATATTTCTTACTATATCAGGTTCTATCTCTTTGAGGTTAGTAGGCAAACTTCTTATTAGTTTAAGTTTTATTTGATGTTTGTAATTTGTAATTTGTTTATTCATCACTTTTTGTAAAGATATCTTTGGTGAAAGCTACCCCCTGTTGTTTCATCGTATCAAAGAAAGAAGGAATAGCTTCGGTTGCTGTAAAATAACCTAAGACTTTCTTATTTTCATCTAGACCAGTTTGATTAAATTTATAAATATCTTTCATTCCAATATGAATTTCATCAGTCATTCCAGTAATTTCTGTAATTTGAGTTATTTTCCTTGAACCATCGGATAAACGGACAGTATGTACAATAAGATCGATAGCAGAAGCAATCATTTCTCTAATAGCGCGTAAAGGTATTTCAATTCCACTCATAAGAATAAGTGAATCTAATCTTGATAAAACATCATGAGTTGAGTTTGCATGTATTGTAGTCATGGATCCGTTATGGCCTGTATTCATTGCTTGTAACATATCTAAAGTTTCAGGACCGCGGCATTCGCCTATAATTATTCGGTCCGGCCGCATCCGAAGTGAATTTTTGAATAAATCACGAACAGTAATTAATCCTTTACCTTCTATGTTTGAAGGCCGGGATTCTAATCTAACACAATGTTCATGTTTAAGTTTTAATTCAGCTGCATCTTCTATGGTGACAAGTCTTTCACCTGATGAAATATATTCGGATAATATATTTAAAACAGTAGTTTTACCTGATCCGGTTCCACCGGATACGATTATATTTTTTCTAGTGAGAACGCAAGCCTTTAAAAATTCACTCATTGTCAAATTTAAAGCATTGAATTTTAATAGATCTTCAGTAATAAGACGCGTTTTGCCGAATTTTCTGATAGTTAGAGTCGGACCAGTTAAGGATAATGGAGGTATAATGGCATTAATACGAGATCCGTCTGCCAGACGAGCATCAACCATTGGATTTGATTCATCAATTCTTCTGCCTAAAGGAGCAATAATACGTTCAATTACCTGTCGTACTTGCTCATTAGTGGAGAAACTTTTAGCAGTAAGCTGTAACTGACCATTTATCTCAGCATATATACAGTCTTTATTATTAACCATTATGTCAGTTATATCATCATTGTTGAGTAAATCTTCTAATGGGCCTAATCCAAAGGCTTCATCTAGAATTTCTTTAATAAGGTTTTCACGTTTTTCCCTTGTTCCAATAAGACTTCCAGTTTCATCGGCTAAGGCATTGTTTATTGCAATTTTTGTTTTAGTATGCAGTTTTTTTAATTGCTCGTCACTAGAAGCTACAATATCTAATCTTCTTAAATCTACTTCGCGGATTAATCGTTTATGTACTCTTTTTTTTAAAGCGTTTTTCAATTCTTCATTTTTGTCGACATGTCTTAACTCAGAAGTATTTAAATCATCGATTAATAAACTGTCTTCTTCATCTATATAGTTTTCTGAAATGGGTAGACATATTTTACCTTCTAAGTCATGAAGAGGTGTGAAATATGAGGGGTTACTTATTAAAAGTTGAGCTAGTTTGTTTAAGAAAATGCTTATTTGACAACGAGGATTCTCAAATACCAAAGGGATTTGGCGATTTAAGGAAGAACATACAATCTTCCCTTGTGAAGGTATATGAGCAACTATCTCTGCCGGTATAGCTAATTTTACTTCTTGCCAAGTTACTCCGCCGAGACTTTCAGATCTGTTAAGAATCAGTTTTATCATTCTTAATGGAAAAGAAAAATATTGTAATTTTTCTACAGTTTCTTTGATTTTATGGACAGATAGAAGATCAGGATTAACAACTAGCAAAATTAAATTTGTATATTCAAATATAGATATTAAAAGTTTTGAAAAATTTCTTCCGGCATCAATAATAATAAATTCGTAATCGGTTTTTAAATCTTCTATTATTTTTTGAAGAAATTCACCTTTCAAAATTGTTCTTTCAGAAACTTTTAATATAACTGGCAAGAAATCAAGCGTATCAGAAAAATTGTGGATATAATCTTTTATTAGGACAGGGGAATAATTATTTTTTTCCCAAAGAGTTATAATGTCTACAATTGCTTTTGTAGGATGAAAATTTAAAAGTTTAGACATATCGCCAGGCAAATCAAAATCCATATCAATTAACAATATTTTTTTTCCTGCTAATTGACCAGAAATGCTCACAGCAAGGTTAGTTGTAAGAAACGTTCTGCCGACACCACCTTTAGGGCTGAATAAAGTTATAACTTGTCCCATAAGTATTATTTTATTTTAAATTATAAACAATAGGAACATTTAACCATAAATCTTCACTTTCTATTTCTGATGGGAAAGATGGATAAGGCGACGCTTGTCGGGCTACTTTTAAAGCATTTGTATCTAAACATGCATAGCCTGACGGCTGAGTTATTTTAGCGTCTAGTACTTGTCCAGATGAAGAAAGCTGAATAGCTAACTGAACAGAACCTTCTTGTTTTTGTTCTTTTGCGACAGCCGGATAAATAAAAGTATTTTTAATTTTTTCAGCAACCTGTTGTATATATTTATTAAGTATTACTTTGCTTACACTATTTTTTTGGACTTTTTTTTCAGCAGTTTCATTTTTAGCAGTTGAACCTTGTATATTATCTTTGCCATCATCAGGATCTATTATTATTGGAGTTAGAGCGATAACCAATTCCGTATCAGAATTGTCCCCTCCGCCGGTTATGGTGTGATAACTTCTAAATAACACACCTAAAATTGGGATGCTTGATAGAAATGGAAATTTTTTAATACTTTCTTCTTTCTTTTCTTTTATTAAACCACCGATTACTAGAGTTTGTGAATTATTTAGTACTAATTCTGTAGAAGTAGTACGTCTAGTAAAAGGGTAAGCTTTGGCGGTAGGCGCGTTAACGTCACCAATAATGACTGCATCTTCAACATCACTGACATCAACATTTAGTGCGATTTTAATTCGGCTATTTGGTATAACTACAGGGTTTATCGTAAGCTTTATTCCATATTCTTTATACTCAACTTCAGTTGTTACTTCAATAGCTGATCCGCTATCCCTTATAGCTTGGCTTGTTAGAATGGGCATTTCTCCGCCTACCAAAAGTTCAGCTTCTTTTCCGCTTTGGCAGACTAGACGAGGCCGAGAAAGAATACGAGCATTTCCTTCTTGAATCAAGAAATTAACTTGGCTTATAAATGTCGAGCGTGTCCAATCTGTAATCCTAAAAAAGGCATCTGGAATTCCGGCTAAGGTTGACCATCGACCTGCATCGGTAACTGTAGTTGCTCCTGGCCAGTCAATACCGAGATTTTTAGAATCTCCTTTACTAATTTCTAATATATCTATCTCAATTTTAATACTTCTAAATTCTTCAGTTATAGTAACAAGGTTAATTATTTTTTCGGCATAAATTTCTAAAAGCGTATCTAATCTTTCTCGATCAGCTTCGGTCTTAACTTCACCGGTTAGTATTATTTTGCTTTCGTTTTTTGCAATTTTAGTAGAAATATCAAGACCATCAATAGATTTAAGTAATTCATCAATGGAGGATTTGAATAAGGATATATCTTCAAAAAGAACGTGTATTCTTATAATATGTTCTCCATCTAAATCTTGCCAAGTTAATTTTGTATAACCGTTATTTTTAGCAGCTATGATTATTTCATTGTTTTCTGCTGAAGTAATATCTGCGACATGCGGAATTGTTATAGCAACTCGTTCTAATTGATTAGCGTGAAAAGATTTAACGTCGCCTATATACATTATAAGCGTGTTGTTTTCTTTAAATAACGAGGATAATTCGTTATTAGTAATACCTTGAGAAAAACAATAGGTTAGTGGTAGGACACAAATATAAATAGCAATTGATAAAAACTTAAAAAATCTCATCATTGTTACCCTCCTTGGATAAAGGAAATATTACTTTTTCAGAGCCGCGGTATATTTCAATTGTTCGGGGCGTCTTTTTGTTTAGATATTTCATTAGTGTAGACCAATTTACAGATTTTATGTATTCGGCATTGTCCCCGGAAGCTCTTAGTGCTAATGTTATAATTCCGTCTTGACTTTGGACGAATGAAAGAAACATTGTTTGATTGTAATCCAAAATTAAAGAAACAGTTTCTCTTGATTTTTGTGATGAATCGTTTTTGTTTATATTTAATTCTTCACCAATTGTGAAAATAGTAATTTTTTGAAATAGTGAAATTGTAGTTGGTCCGTATTTAGATATTTCAATATCGGCAGGCAATTCTATACGGTCCAACTTTGGTATTGTAGCGAATACATCCACTTCGCTTCCAGGTTCAATCAAACTGATTATTGAATCAAAATTTTCGATTATTACCGGTATTACCGTTTTCCCTTCAGGAATTGTTTCAGCGAGAGCAGATATATCTTTTTTTGGTTTATATTTTTTTAAATTTTTTGAAAGTATTTGTTTGCCTTGAGGCAGAGGTTCGTATGTGACAAAACCTAAAATTTTTTCTAAAGAAGTAATAGCTTCAGGATTGATGCTATGTAGAGGCATTTGCACAATACTAATATCGAAAGATGTAATAGGCTTGTTGGGTTCAATGTCTCTTCTTGAAACTATTACTAATCCTGATCCTTTAGTAGTGATAAGGTTTGATTCCAATTCAGCTTGTTTTTGTTCTAATACATTTACCATTTGTTTCTTCAGAAATTCTTCTTGCTGGCCAACATAGACATTAAGTAAAATTATTCCTAATAAACCACAAGCAATCGCTATTATTAGAGGAAAAGTCTTTTGTAGATTCATATTATTTTATTTTTTTATTGTATATATTGACTTCAATGTTTTTAGAAAGATTTTCGTATAATTTTTCCAACTCTTCTTGCTGTTTATAAAATAAGACATTTTTACTTACAATATCATGCACTTCGGATAAAGATTTTGCTTTACTAGGCTTAATGTTTTCAACTTTAACAATATAGTAGTAATTATCGTCACCTTGAAATACAGTGCTGTTGTCTCCAGCTTTTAAAGTTGAGGAAAAAACAATTTCATCAAAAATTGCGTAATCCTGACCTCTTTTATCTTTCTCTATATACCCAACGTAACCTCCATTCGATGATGTTTTGGTTTTAGAATATTGTCTGGCTAAATTTGAAAAGTTGCTTCCGCGAAGAAGTTCTATAAGGATTTCATTAGCTTCAGTTTTTGTAGAGACAGCAATTTCTCTTATTTCCCTTTGTTCTTTTTCATTAAATTGATCTTTGTAAGTGTTAAAAAAGTTTTGTATTTCGTTTGGTTCAGCTTTTACGCTATTAATTTTTTGTTGAATAAAATTGTTAGCTACAAGGTTTATTTCAACTTGATTTAAAAGATCTTGCGTTTTAGGATCTTTATCAAATCCTTTTGATTTAGCTTCAATATAGAAAAGATTACGTTTTACAATTTCATTATTTAAATAATCTAATTTATCTTTTGTTGACGAAATAGCTGCTTCAGGTGTCGCTTTAAGTATTTCATTATATGTCGAAATTTCTTCATTAAGCTGAGCAAGGGTGATATATGTATCACCCACTTGAGCAACAATAATCCCTTGAGGTTTAAATTCTTTTTTTTGGGAAGGTTCAATGGTTACTTTTTTAGGTAATAAATCTTCACAACCGGCTAAAAAACTTAAACTTAAAACAAAAATTAAAATAGAGATTAAATTACCTTTATAATAAATCTTCATCTTTTTTACCTCCCTAAAATTTTAATCTTGCTATTTATTCTAAAAACTATAATCAAATATACTACAAAATTAAGAAAAAGTCAACCTCAACTATTAAAGAGTAGTGTCAAGATTTATTCGCAAATTCCAAAAAAGGTAAATTTTATTTTTGTTCAGGCATATCCTCAAAATCCTTATTTATAATATGTCCAGCTTCTTTAATAGTCAAATACATAAATATATCTAAACTTCGTTGACTTTGAAAATATCCGTATCTGCGGCTTACTTTACGCAATTCTCTATTTATTTTTTCCAATGGATTATTTGATTTTAATGAGTTGCGTTGATCTACCGCAAAATTAAAATATGTAAAATAATATTCAATATCATTTTTCATCGTTTTTACAACACGAGGCTCTTTAACTGACCAATTTTGAATAAACTTTTTATACCTAACGAAAGCTTCTGCTTTTGTTTCAGATTTAAACATTTTACAAGCATGATTCATGATTTTCTTGCGATTTTCTGTTTTATTATTAATCTTGCTTAAAATATTGCGTAATTTATGCACCGTGTATAATTGCAATGCCGTATTAAGGATAAACATCATTTATTGCACCCTTTAACCCCCCACAGTTATCTGATATTATCAAGTTTAGTTTGAGTCCTTTAAGCCTGCGCCGGTATAAATCATTTACTAATCCTAACCATTCTGCTTCGGATTCGGATTTAGCTAATTTGAATGTTGAAATATGTTTGCTGCCGTCAGATTTAACCCCCAAAGCAACTAATATAGGTCTGCTTTTAATATTTACCTCTTTTACATGCACCCATATGGCATCTAAATATAGATATCAATATTCATCAAATAAGGGTATATTTCGATAATGATTTACCAAACAACCTATTTTATCTATTATTCTTGAAGCCGTTGTATGTGACACGCTATCTCCTATAAATGATTTAAAAATTTTTTTTTGTTTACGTCCGGTCAATCCCAAGATCATTGCTTTTACTATATTGTCATCAAATTGTTCCTGTCGTCTTTGATATTTTTTAAATAAACCGTATTTCACCGGAGTTCTTCTGGCTTTTGGCATACTTATCTCTACTTTTCCATGGGTCGTGCCTATAAATCTTTGATAATATCCGCTCCTATAATCTACCCTTC
>JAGLSE010000044.1 GCA_023135905.1 Candidatus Omnitrophota bacterium | reverse complement strand
CCATATCTTGTAAATTTCTGTTTACATATTGCCACTGTACTGATAAATTATCTTTAGAAAAATTAACTGGTCTTCTCATGGCATATCCTCCTAGTTTAAAAAGGTTAGTATTGGTAACACTACACCTTTTGAGGATATGCCTTTTTTATTTATATGTAAATTTGCGAATAATAGTTTGAACTATCGATTAAAGATAATGGGAATGGTGAATTGTAATTCATATTGCGAAAAATTCAACTTAAAACCTTCTTGTTACTTGTAAGTTCCAAAATCACCTTATTTGCTGTTTTATAACCCAATATTTTTCTAGGATAATTATTCATCCAATTTTCTATTTTTGAAAGCAATGAGACTTAGATTTTTCGGAGAAAAATCTGTAGGCGAATTGATCCTGAGCGAGTAAAACGAATCGAAGGATCTCGGGTTTAATTCCCCGCGGTTTACCGCGGAAAAGTTATTTAGGGGAAACCTTCGATACCCCCGTAGCTTGCTGCGGGGTAGTTGATTCGGTGCGCCCAGCATGGGCGCTTGCTAGCCGGTGAAAGACCGATACGGGGGGTGATAGTGCCAACCGTTAGCTTAAGACAAGGGTGTCCATCGTGAGGTGGAATCTGAAGGAAGTCGGCGGCAAAGCTCCGGATACTTTTCTAATTTATAACGCTCTTTTTCTGTTAAAAGTTTATACTTCTTCCGATTAGTGGTACAATTTATTTGCTTCGTAGACCCTCCTGTTTTTTTGTCGGTTTCGCTACCATACAAAATAACAAATTTTGAGAGTTATAGGTTTTTTTTGCCCGTTATTTTTCGCACTTGTAATTACAATTTACTTTTAAAATGTGAAAAATCTGCGGGTTTATGCAATAATTACAGATGGGATGGTTTTTTTGAAAAATAAAAAATGAGAAAATAAATTCGAATTAAATGGATTTTTTTGATTGAATAAATCTTGTACTTTTTTTAAAAAATAGTGGATTTTTAAAAGGGATATATGGTATACTCAATAAGAATAATTCTTGTAGTAATAACTTTTAGTGCTTAGACGTTATGAGCCCTTGTATTTAATTTTTTTTTTGATAAAATATTGACATTTACTATTATTAATTATTTCTAATAAAAAATCACTAAATATCGAAATTTGTTTAGGAGGAAGATAAATGAAAAATTATTTAAATTTTAAGTGTAAAAGTCTTAAATCTCAAGTAGCAGTTATTATCACTTTAGTTCTATCTTTTATCATTTTATTTTCTGTAATTGTTGTAAACATAGCTCAGGTTGGTGAAATTAAAAATATGACATCTAAAGCAGCCGATACAGCAGCTTTAAAAATGGCTTCAAGTTTTGGCAGTATGGCCAAATGTTATACAGAATATATTGATGAAGGTTGTAACCTTGACTGGATAAAATTAGGGATTATAGTTGCGGCAATCTTAGCAGTACTTTTTTTACCAAGTTTTGGTATGGGTGCTGTTGCTCTTATTTCTTTTAGTGTATTTTTGGGGGGTGGATTTTCAGTCACAGCCTTTATGAAAACAATTACAGCCTCAAGGGCAATTCAGGCAGCAATTTATGATAGATTTGCTGGTATGTCAAAATATAATGCTATTAGAGAAGAAGCATTACTTTCAACGTTGAACTCGATACAAACTGATGATACTTTAGTGTATAATCGGAATCCTGGAGGAGGTGCCGTTTTTTATGATGATGAGAATAATAATGGATCCTTTGATGGCGGAGAGCGACAATTTGATTTAAGTGGTCTTAAGTCGGCAGATGTTACAAACAGTAAATATCAAGGCAGATTTTTTGCTTGGTATTTTACAAGAAGATTACCTTTGGTAGATGAGGTTCAATTAGTACAAGATACTGAGGATTTTATTATAGATTTAGATAAACATATTATCCTTGATGATTGGGATCCTGTACGATGGATTTACAATAAAGCTTTTCTTGTAAGTGATGGGGGACTATCTGCAGGTAAATTTATAAAGACAACATCTATTAATCCCTCCTGGGTATTTGGAGTTAACAGAGTAACTATTGTAGACATTGATGAGTCAATGTTAGATGCATCCAATCGTTATATACCAATGGGTTTTTTGAAGAACGTTTTTGATAAATTAGCTACTGATTTGGAAGGTGATTGGCCGGGTTCGATAAGTTTTTGTGACAGTATCTTAAGCTGGTTTGCGACTTGTGATGGAATTAATGAGGTTATCGAAGATCTAGTTGATTTTATAGCTAAATATAAATTCGTAAAAGAAATGCCTGATTCAGACAGAATGGGAGCGATTACCCAATGGTTTACCCCGCAGTTTTATGATGTAAATCATGTCCATGATGAAGCAAATGGGGGTTCACATGATGTTTATGAACGGTTGACTCGCTCTGCAGTCGAGATTCAAGTCTGGATTGACGATCTTACAGCATTAGATAATGGCGTGATTAGGCCTACGATAGCTTCACCCCAAGGAGAATGTGTTGAAGGTCAAGGTGCGTTATGTTGCGGAATGTGTGATCGTACATACGCCTGTAATACAGCTGAATGTGGCTGTCATTATTGTGATTCAATGGGATGTTGTTGTAATTTCTGTTGCTATAATCCAGGATTATGCGCTTATAGAGGAAATTATTTGACTTGCTGTAAAAACCCGCCGGTTTGTAACAATGGAGATATGTATGGTGATATACCTTGGTGGTGTGTGCCCGTAGCACATGATCCTTGCGATCCAAAGTGTCCCGGGTGTAATGTTAATAACTATGATTGTGGCGATGATACAAGTGATTATCAAGGGACGTTGAATTATTTATGCGGCGGTTGCCCTACAGAAGTCGGGCAGGCTATTGATGTATTAAAAGCTTTATTAGACGATATAGAAGAGATAAAAACAATTATTAGAGATTTTGCGGGTATTGTAGCAACTTATGTTAGTACTAGTGATCCCTTAAGAAGCGCAATAGATTATGCATGGAAAGGTAGGGATAACAGAAATCATTATGTTACTACCACAATTACCAATTATCCTGAAGTTTTACCTCATGTTATAGAAACAAGATCGTTAGGAGGTCTTGTAAGATGTCTAGAGTATGTCGGATTTACAAATTTTGATCCTGCAAATAGTATCGATAAACCATTCATTATATATGCCGGACGTTATGACCAGGATATGGTTACCGGATGGTGGAGATTACGTTACCGTAGAAGTACTGATCAACCCCAATTTTCTGTAGCACAATTAAATGCGGTTATAACTGAAATCGCGAATACCGGCCAGTTAAGCGTGGCTACGAAAGGTGGCTTATTTAATCTCTATCAAGATTATATTATTTCAAGTCAATCTGCAGGGTATTATGGTCCGGAAAAGGCAGAAATACGGATTGAAAAGTATTAGTTGAAAAATATTTTTGTATTGGTTTAACTTTTGTTTAAATAATGAAATAGAAATTGTTAAATACAAACAAAGTAATAGTAATCTTTTAAAAGATAAGGAATTATTTGGTTAGAACTTCAATGACTTATGATTTCGAAGAATTGCCATATGATTGAAGAGACAAGAGGTAGCTTTTGCCAAATACCCCATTTTGCGATTTTTTCAAAAATACGCCTTTAATCAATGAGACTTAGATTTTTCGGAGAAAAATCTGTAGGCGAATTGATCCTGAGCGAGTAAAACGAATCGAAGGATCTCGGGTTTAATTATCCGCGGTTTACCGCGGAAAAGTTATTTAGGGGAAATCTTCTATACCCCGTAGCTTGATGCGGGGTGGTGGATTAGATTTTTTGCGTATCGAATCTTTAAAATTAGAATTTCGCAACAGCGACTAGGGAGTTTTATCCTATTTTATCGAATTCTAGTGTGGTTTGTGCTTTTTTATTATATTATATGCAATGAATTATATAAATAAAGAAAAAATCAAAATTTACCTAATGGATTGCGGCGTTTAGAGATATCGCAAAATTCCGGGTGAAAATTATTTCAAAAATGATGATACGGATATTGAAAAATATTAGTAATTTTTTTTTTCTTCTATTAACACTATTTTTTGTAATATCCCCTAAAGCCTATAGTTCCACCGATAGTTTGTTTTTTTTAGCATATCCTGGAGATGAGATATTGTCCTGTGGCGGAACCATTAAAAAAACGGTTAAAAATAATAAAAAGGTAAAAATAATTTTTTTTGACGGCTGTTTAAAGGGCAATAAAAATCTTTCTTTATTTTTAAAAGACAATAAAAATGCTATTCCTTTGAAATATCCATTTTTAGGCCAGGGCCTAGAAGATAGGATTTTAAAAATAATAAATATCTTAGGTGTAAAAACAGAGGATATTTTATTTTTAGGTTATCCGGAAACCGGTATTTCTTTATTAGAATCAAAATACTTTGAAAATAAGTTAGTTTCTAAAAAAAAATATCAAGAAGAAAATTCTGTATATACCAGAGAAAATCGAATAATTAAAGATATTAAAGATGTATTAAGAGAATTTCAGCCAAAGAGAATTTATCTTCCTCATATTTTGGATGCTGACAAATATCGTCAAGAAAACGCGAGGTATATTTATTTAGCCTTAGAAGCGTTATATCAGGAAGGTAAAGAAAACTGGATTAGGTATCTTGAAGTCTTTTCATATCTTATTGATGCTCCGGAAGAGAATTTGAATCAGGGAACTATAATATGTCCGGATAATGGAAAGTTGATATCAGATAGGCCTTATAATTTTTCTCAGAGGAATGAGTTTAGAGAGGATATTTCTGAGTTTAAACTTTTTAAAAGAGAGGCTTTAAATATTTATTTTTCAGAAGAAACGATAGATAAACAAAAAAACTTTTGGCAGCTGTTTTTAAAGGAGTATGAACTTTTTTGGATTCTTCCTCAGGATAAAAAAAAATTTCTCAAACAGATTAGAGACGAATGGAGGAGTATAGCTAAATCAATGGTAGAATATGGATATAATGTGAATTTCGCTCCTGTGGCTGATGTTGCTTATGATATTGAAGATAGAAAAATTGATTTAATTAAAAAAGAAAGGAGTTATTCTCAAGACCCAAGTTTTGTTTTTAGTTTAGCTTCTTCGGCGATTAATGGAATGAAGGATAGTGGAATAATTCCTGTTGTAAAACATTTTCCCGGATTAGGCCGTTCATATAAGGATACTCACAATTGGCTGCCTGAAATAAGAGCTAAAAAAAAAGACTTATACAATAAAGATATTTGGCCATTTAGAAAATTGATTAAAATCCACAATGATTCTTTTTGGATAATGATGAATCATGTTATATATCCTCATTTAGATAAAGAACCTGCTTCCTTATCCCGGGTGATTCAAACAAACATACTTCGTGAAAAATTAGGATTTAACGGGATTATCGTAGTTGATGAAATATTGTGCATGAAAGCAATAAAAGAGTATGCCAGGATAAATAATATAAATGACCCTTATGTTGGTGAGATTTCAGTGAAAGCTTTTATAGCAGGTGCGGATATGGTAATAGCTTATACTTATCCTGATGAGGCTGGTAAGAATATTAGCGCAATAATCAATGCGGTAAAAAAAGCTATAGAGGAAGGAAGGATTAGTGAAGAAGATATTGACATATCAGTTGAAAGAATTTTAAAAGCGAAAGAAAGAACGTTTCAGTTACCTTTGATATCTTTATTGCAGCAAATGTCTATCGAAGAAAAGATTTGTCAAAAAATCATTATGGATACTTTTAAATATTCAGAAGTTTTTGAAAAATATAATTTAGGTGGTTTGCATATACGTAATCGAAATATAATATTAGATTTTAGAGATATATCAAAAATACCTATTTTTATGATAACTCAGCATGAAGGGGGTTTTATTAAGGATTCTCAACTTAACCATAATACTAGGAGTGCTTATTTGTTAGGTAAAGAATTAGAATTGTTAACAGCTAAAGCCGGAGGAAATATTGATTTAGCGGTAGAAAAAAAAGTACAGCCATATCATAATGAGTCTGTTCAATTTATAAGCACGTTTTATCAGTTAACTCAGGAAGAACAAGAAAATATAATCATTACGTTACTGCAATCTTTCGATAAATTAATTACTTCCTTGTCTCAAATGGAAAGAAAATCTTATGCTATTCCTCACCCTAATGTTATTACTCCTCTGATTATATATCCTAATGTTAAACCTTATCTTTTGCCTTTTGAAGATTTACCGATAGATTGGATTAGATTATTTCCTAATCATGAGATGAGCTGGTGTGCCTATGGATTATTGGAAGAAGAATATAAAAATTGGGTAAAAAAATATAAAGTCCAATTACAGCTGAATTTCGAATATTCAATGAATAGTTTGAAATCTTTAAAAGAAAGAATAAGCAAAGTAGAGATTAAAGAGGATAGAAGTAAAGTCCGTGTGCTGTGTTTAGCCGCACATCCTGATGACGAGGATAACGAGTCTTTAGTTTATTTTAAAAAAGTCTTTAATTGTTCAACGTATATATTGTGTGCAACACGCGGGGAAGGCGGGGAAAATTTCATTAATTCAAGCCTTGGCAAAGAGCTTGGCTTTTTAAGGTCAGAAGAATTAGAATCAGCCGCTTCTATCTTAGGTGTTAAAAATGTCTATCATTTAGGGAAAAAGGATTTTGGTTATTGTAAAAATTTTAAAGAAGCTTTGAAAGAATGGGGTGAAGAAGATACTTTAAAAAAAATAGTTTATTTTTATAGGCTTATAAAACCTCATATAATAGTTACAAGACACGGCAGGGATAAAGGGCATTGTCACCATCAAGCTTTAAGGATTCTATCAGAAAAAGCTTTTGATTTAGCGGGAAATTCCAAGAAATATCCGGAAATGATTAAAGAAGGCCTTCTTCCTTGGCAACCGCTTAAATTTTTTGAAAGAATTCCGTCAAATATCGGAGAAAATGTTTTTGCTATAGATATCAGCCAAGCTGTAACATCTGATAATAAAACAATCTATGATGTAGGAAAAGAAGCATTAAAAGAACACCGCAGTCAGGGAGATTGGGAAAATTGGCGAGGTAAACCAGAAAACCCAAAAAGATTTTATAGGTTAATCAAATCGATTCTTCCTGTCCTTAATGAGAAAAATTTATTTTTTGAAGGTATTTATAGTAATAATAACCAATTAGACAATAGAGGTATAAAATTCTCGGGTATGTTTGGAGTTAAGATATTTGAAGGGATAAAAATAGGCCTTGTTGAAAATAATGATGATACTTTAAGAGTAGCTTTGAATACTCTAGGATACGATTTTAGGATATTAGACGAAAACTTTTTACAACAAGGTGATTTGTCCCAGTTTGATACTATTATCATTGGGAAAAATATAGGTATGTTTTTATCTCAAGATGACCGGCAGAAAAATCGTTTTTTGCAGTTTATGGAACAAGGGGGGGGGCTAGTTGTTATACGTTTTCTTCAATTCAATCAACCTATATTTTCTTTAGCTCCTTACCCTTTTAAATCACATTTTAATCCTATTAGTGATGAAAATGCAATAATAAATATTTTAGAGCCTGAACATATACTATTTAATTCTCCTAATAAAATTGAAACTAGAGATTTTAACGGATGGGTTCAAGAAAGGGGGCTTACTTATCCTTTTAAATATTCTCAGGATTATATTGAACTGACTAGTTGTGTATCTTCTTCAGGCGAACTCATTAAAAGCGGTTATTTGGCAGCAGATTATGGAAAAGGTAGTTTTATTTATACGTCATATAGCTGGCATCGGCAGCTAAGAGAGTTTCATCTAGGAACTTATAAGAATTTAGTCAATATGTTATCATATGGAATATTAAAAAATGATAAAAATTAATTTCGATTATTTTTTTGGTATTTTTTTAATGCTGGGGGCACTAGTATTCGCATTAATTATAGGTGCGCGTCCATATGGGGATGGCAGATCTTATTATTGGATGACTAAATCGATTGTGAATGATGGCGATTTTATAGTCGATGATAAGGATGTTTCCAGATGGAAAAATACAGAATTCGGAAATATAACTGAAGGTATATATATTTTTGTCGATAAAAAAGGAATAATGAGATATGGAAAACCTTTTTTATATCCGTTTATTGCCGCACCTTTTTTTATTTTTTTTGGCGCAAAAGGGTTTGCTGTATTGAACGGATTACTCTTGGGAAGCTGTATGGTCTTTTGTTATTTATTTTTAAGAAAATATTTAAATAAATTAAATGCTATATTGATTTCGGTATTATTTTTTTTCAGCAGTTATATGCCTGTTTATTCTTCGTGGATTCATCCTGAGATGATGTTGTTTTTTGCCTGTTCATTCTGTTTATGGTTGTTTTTTTGCGAAAACAAAAGTGTACTCTCCGCATTATTGATAGGTATAGTAAGTTCTGTGAAAATAATATTTTTAGTGCTTATCGGGCCTTTTATCGTTTTGATGATATCAAAAAAAGAATTTAAAAGATTAAATAAGACTTTAGCAGTATTTTTTTTGGGAGCAGGGTCTATGTTAATCTTTAATTTTTTATTTTTCGGACATATTTCACCATATACAGCTAATAATCGAGGGTATACTTCTTTAGAAATAGAAAATTATTTTACATCTCAGGAGGTAGTTGATGCAGTAGCCCTTACCTCCTCTCAATTGGAAGGAGTTCATTTTAACAGTTGGGGATTATTTTTCAGAAATTTACAAAATTTTTTTATTGGTAGATTTACTGGTATTATCTGGTATGCGTTTCCGATAGTTGTGTTGGCGGGTGTTTATTTAGTGTATAGAAGCGGTATTCAGAAGCAGGAACGAATATTTGGGGACAGTATTTTAGCATCCGCATTGCTTTTAATACTTATTCTTGTAGCTTTAAGGCCATTAAACTATTTTGGAGGAAAAGGTTTTATATGTAATAGATATTTTTTTATTTTGCCGGCATTATTGTTTTTGCCAGCGATTAAAAAAGTTAAAAATTTAAAAATAATTTTTTTATTGTTTTTGCCAGGTTTAGTTGTAAACGCGCACATTTTAAACTATCAACTTTCCGAAAAAGCTAAAACTTATTATTTTCATAAATATCCTTATCTTTATTCAGCGGGATTATATACGCGTATAATACCTTTGCTTAAATATGCGCCTTTAGAAATTAGCCAGGTAGAATCGTTACCTATTTATAGTGTTAAAATAGACGAAAATATATCTTTTTATTTTCCTTTTGGAGCAATTAAAAAAAACAAAGGAAATATTTTAATTGGGAAAGGACAAGAGATTGTGATTGTCGAAAATTACGAGAACAATTTTTTATTGTTAAATAAAGATAAAGAAGTCGCAAAAAATAAATTAAATTTAAAATTAGGGATGCATAACAGCGCTGAAAGTCCTGATGAATTTATTCTTCGGACAGATAGTGGGACAGTTACTTTAAACCCTAGGGTTACATTAAGAAATATAAAAGATAAAAAATATAAAAGATTTTATTATTTCAAAGTAAAAAAAATAATGCTTATTCAATTAGGATAGGTTTGTTTTTAAATTAATTTTTCAATAAGATGTCATTTTAAATGTTGTAAGATTCAAAAGATATAAGAAAAATTGTTAATTATATTATTTTTTTGATATTATAAGTCCGTTTTTGGTCATCTCACCTAATGGTGGAGCTTAAATTAAATTAATGATAGAAGTTTAAAGTTTTATTGAGGTATCTTGAGTAAAAAAAAACATATTTTCGTTATTGGCCTAATAATATTTTTATGTTTTCTTTTCTGCCTGCCTCTAATCCTACCATTAAACAAAGTTGTTGTAGAAGAATCATATCTGGAATTTTGTTCATATCTGGATGTTAACTTAATACATTTTGTGAAAGACCATAAAATTCCATTTTGGTCTTTTCATTTTGGCGGCGGATATCCTTTTATTAAACATCCTGATAATATTTCGTTGAGCCCTCTTTTTTATCTTTTGATATTGCCTTTTGGAAGCGGCGTTGGTTTGAAATTATTATTGTTTTTATCATATGCTGTTGGTGCTGCTGGGTTCTATCTTTTTGTAAATAGAATATTAAGGTATAATCTGATTACCTCAGGAATAACAACTATGATTTTTATTTTTAATAGTTTTATTCCCTTTCAACTCAACACTGGTAACATTAAAAACCAAGGGTGGTTATATCTTCCTTTAATTACTTATATTTTGTTTCTTTCCAAAAAAAAACAAAAATGTATATTTTACTGCGCTTGTTTAATGGTTTTTGTGTTATTAAATGGTTTAAGTCTTTATTTCGCCGTTATGCTTCTTTTTTTATTTATCTTAATTATTTTGGATGGTGTTTCCCGGCCGGGAAATCGTTTATTTAATGAAAAAAGCTTACTTATTAACTTTTTTTTTATATTGCTAATTACTCTATTTTTAGGTGCTATCAAAATTTTTCCTATCGTAGACCTTTTAAAATTAGATATGCGTGGCTTTGATCAATATTTTTATGCGGCGGCCAATTCAATGACTTTTGAGAAAATGATTTTGGCGTTTTTTTCCAGAGGCCCTTATGCCGTAGGTAATGAAACTGTTATGGGAAGTAATGGCTTAGGTATGGGATCAGTTATGTATTTTGGAAGTATTATGGGGGGATTATTTATTTTATCTTGTGTTTTTTGTTTTAAGAAAATTTGGAAATATTTGTTAGTAATATTAATTTTTATTTGTCTCAGTATGGCTAAAAATAGTCCTTGGGATATATTTTATATTCTTTGGCATTTACCCTTTTTTCATTCTATGCATCAACCCGCGCGGTATTTTTCCTTTCCAGTTATTTTTATGGTTCCGATTATTATAGGAGCTTTATTTTCGTCTAAGGTATTTGTAAATTTCAGCAAAGGATTAAAATTTGTAGTTTATCTAATAGCAATTATTGGAATTATAGATATGTTTGACGCTAATACCAAATATTATAAGTTTTGTGGATTATATCAGGAATCTATCCCAAAGATGGAAGGGGAAAATAAATTTTTTAATGTTCAAAAATCTCGTCAATCAATTGAAGATATTCCTTTCTGTGATGTTAATAAACAATGGGTTGGTAAGTATGCAGATGAACTGGATGTTGGAATTCAATATTATTTGATTAGACAAAATATAGGCTTAGTAGATTGGTCGGGTAAGATTAATTTACGATATGCTGCTGTTCCAAAATATAAAGTGTTAATAGGGTATGGAGATTATTGGAGGGATTTTAAAAAAGATTTGTCAATAAATAATGGCATAATAAAGAATGAAGATTACCGGGGTGAATGTTTTTTTGTAGGGGACAGCGAAAATAAAGTAAATAATCTAGAATGGAAAACTAATGAGATAATAATTGATGTTGAACAAAGATTTTCGGGGAAATTAATAGTTAACCAGAATTATGATAAAGAATGGAAATCTAATGTTGGGAAGATTTATAATGCCAATGGCCGTTTAGGTGTAATTTTAAATAAACCTGAAAACAAGAAAATAAGGCTTTATTATTGTCCGAAGTCATTTTATCTAGGCTTAATTATCAGTATTGTGAGTATTATTTTGTGTCTCAGAGTTTTTTTTAAAAAAAAGATATGGCCGTTTAGAAATAGGAAATTAGTAGGGGCATAATTGTTCTATTTTAGAATAGCACCAGTTCTTGATTTTAGCGGTAAAAAACTAATATTTTCATCCATAAAGATTCTATTTCTGACCTATGGAACTGTTGAGAGAAACAACATTACCTGTCTGCCTGCTGGTAGGCAAGGATTACACAGGGAATTATTATGTCTTATCATAAAATAGTTGACACTTTTTAGGAGGCATGTGCCTGCTCTGGAGAAATATAATCCAGAGACATATGCAGCCTTTCTTTGCTATAAATATTAATGGCTTCTTTTACCATTCCTTTTGTAACTTTCTTTTTTTCCTTTGTCATTCCTACTTTTCCCCTTTTGTCATTCCTGCGCACAGGCTGGGTTACATAACGCTGTTCCTTCATACTTTGAACTAATATTTTAAAAAAATATTTCAAATATCAAAATATTTTGTTAAAAAGTTTTTTTTAAATCATAGTTAAGCTTCCTTGCCCTAATTAAATGCATTTTAATTTTATAAGTAACTCTGGAACACCTA
>JAGLSE010000043.1 GCA_023135905.1 Candidatus Omnitrophota bacterium | reverse complement strand
GAAAAAGTCTAAGTCTCATTGAGGAGATAAAGATGATCAAACTGGTTTTATTAAGACATGGTGAAAGTATTTGGAATTTAGAAAATAGGTTTACCGGTTGGACTGATGTTGGTTTGTCTGAAAAGGGCATATCTGAAGGCCATAGAGCGGCTGAATCTTTTAAAAAAGAAGGCTTGGTTTTTGATGTCGCATATACATCCGTCCTTAAGAGAGCTATTGAAACATTGTGGATAGCCTTAAAGGATATGGATTTAATGTGGATACCTGTTAACAGGTCTTGGCGTCTTAATGAGAGGCATTATGGTGCTCTTCAAGGACTGAATAAATTAGAGACAGTTGAAAAGTTTGGGGAAGATCAGGTGTTAATTTGGAGAAGAAGTTATGATATTCAGCCTCCTGCATTGTCGAAGGATGATTGTCGATATCCAGGGAGTGATCCTCGTTATAAAGATTTAACAGCTAAAGATATTCCTCTTACGGAATGCTTGAAAGATACGGTAGATAGATTTCTACCTTATTGGCATAAAAAGATTGTTCCTTCTTTGAAAGAAGGGAAAAAAGTTATTATTGCTGCTCATGGAAATAGTTTACGGGCTTTAGTTAAATATTTAGACAATGTATCCGATGAGGAGATAGTTAAACTTAATATACCAACAGGAATTCCTCTTGTTTATGAATTGAATGATGATTTAAAAGCAATTAAACATTATTATTTAGGAGATCCCGAGGTTTTAAAACAGGCAATAGACTCAGTAGCCAAACAGACAAAAAAATAAAATATTTAAAGAATAGGACATTTAAAATATTTTGTTTTTTAAGTAAAAAATTATAATTAATTTACGATAAGAATTAAATTTATATAAATAATATTAGAATATTTTAATAGGAATGGAACAAATATCCCGTTTTAGAATAATCTTTG
Organism: Candidatus Omnitrophota bacterium; assembly: GCA_023135905.1. Classification (GTDB taxonomy): domain Bacteria; phylum Omnitrophota; class Gorgyraeia; order Duberdicusellales; family 4484-171; genus JAGLSE01. The sequence goes on along the minus strand of JAGLSE010000043.1, from coordinate 20,612 downwards.
ACGGGATATTTTTATTTGCATTAATAGGACTGTTGCGAAATGCAACAATCCATTAATAGGAGTTTTTATAGGCAAAAATTTTATGTGTGACATTAAGTAATTAGCCAATTAGTTTATGAAAAATTATGATGTAATAGTTATAGGTTCTGGGCATGCGGGTATTGAAGCTTGCAATTCAGCTTCTAAATTAGGTTGTTATGTTCTTTTGATTACAATAGATCCTGATTCTATTGCTAAATTGTCTTGCAATCCTGCTATTGGAGGAGTATCTAAAGGGTTATTAGTTCGAGAAGTTGATGCTTTAGGCGGCCTAATGGGGAAAATTACTGATAAGTCTGCTCTTGGCTATAGAATTTTAAATAGAAGTAAAGGTAAAGCTGTTTGGTCGACCAGAGCTCAGTTGGATATGTATTTGTATCAAAAAATTGCAAAAGAATTTATAGATGATGATAAGAATGTTGAAGTTTTACAAGCTAAAGTTGAAAAGTTAATTGTCAAAAATAATAAAATTTGTGGGGTTGAAACAAATTATGGGGCAATCCTTAAGGCTAACTCGGTAATCGTTTGTGCAGGTACATTCTTAAAGAGTAAAATTCATATTGGATTGAATAGTTTTTCTGGAGGTAGACTATATGAATGTTCAAGTGATAATTTATTCAATAGTATAAGAGATTTAAACTTTAAAACTAAGCATTTTAAAACCGGTACTTGTGCTCGGTTAGATAAGAGAACCATAGATTATTCAAAAATTTTAGAGCAGGCTCCGGATATAGATGTAGAACCTTTTTCTTTTTCTAATAAAGAAATTAATAAAGAACAGTTAAGTTGTTATATTACTCATACTAATAAAAAAACTCATCGTATAATTCTTAATAATTTAAAATATTCACCGCTTTATACGGGGAAAATAAAGTCCACAGGTGTAAGGTATTGTCCTTCTTTGGAAGATAAAGTTGTAAAGTTTTCCAAAAGAGAAAGTCATCATGTTTTTATAGAACCCCAAGGTAGGGATAGTCTTGAGGTTTACCCTAATGGTATATCGACATCTTTACCTTTTGAAGTTCAGAAAAAGTTTATACATACTATTGAAGGTTTAGAAAAAGCGGTAATGATACGTCCGGGATATGGTATCGAACATGGCCTTATAGATCCCAGGCAGCTCCGTCTGACTTTGGAATCAAAATTAGTTAAAGGCCTTTATTTTGCCGGGCAAGTTAATGGTACTACCGGATATGAGGAAGCGGCTGCTCAAGGTATAGTTGCGGGAATAAATGCGGCGCTTAAGATTAAAAAGAAAAATCCTCTAATTATAACAAGAGATATGGCTTATATTGGAGTTTTAATTGATGATCTAACTCAAAAAGGTGTAGATGAGCCTTATAGGATGTTTACTTCAAGAAGTGAATTTCGGATATCATTGAGAGAAAGTAATGCGGATGTTAGATTAGTCCCGATTGCTTATAAATTAGGTTTGTTAGGTAAAAATGATTATCAATATGTATTGGATAAAAAAAACAAAATTAGTGAAGAATTAAAAAATATGCAATCAGTAACGATTGTTTTTGATAACCAAAAGAAAAAAGTTTTTGATATTCTAAAAAGACCAAAGATTGATTTTAAAGATATTAAAAAATATTTAAAAATAAAGAATGAAGATATAGGTGTGGAACGTGAAATTGAGATACAGGTTAAATATGAAGGATTTTTAAAAAGAGAATTGAATTGGCTTAAAGAAATGAAAAATCTTGATAAGGTGAAAATACCAAAAATAGATTATGCTAAAATACCATCATTATCAACAGAAATGATTGAAAGATTAAGAGAATGCAAACCGGTATCCTTAGGTCAAGCTTTAAGAATAAGCGGAGTAACTCCTGCGGCTATTTTTAATGTATATACTTTTATTAAAAAGAAAAAGAAAACAGAGGCAGAAGACAAGAGATTGAATACCTGAGACCGGAAAAGGGCGGCCGGAGACTGAAGACCGAATACAGTACGAGGGTCGATTTCTTTGCTTAGACGAAAGAACGTAAGACGAAGAACGAAAAAATAAAAAACAAAAGAAAAAAGATATAAGATAAGAATAAAAAAAATAGGAAATAAGAAACATAACCTCAGAGCTAAGATCACAGACAAAAATAAAAACCACAAAATGATATATATGCCAAGGTACGTACAGATGCGATACATCGCGTCTTTTTTATTTATTGGAGACGCATGTGTTGCGTCTTTACGATGTTGTTTAATATTTATTTGTTTTTGGTTTTAGGTCTGAAGTCTTATGTCTGTGGTCTTAAAGAGTAAATAAATTATACTTTTAAATAATCGGCGATAAATTTAGCTATATTTACAGTGGCTCCATTAGGGGTGAGCATTTCTTTTGTTTTGCTGAGATTGTTTTTTAATTTGTTATAGTTTTTTTCATTTTGTAAATATTTTAAAGTAGTTTGAGCTATGTTTGAGGGGTTTGCATCTTTTTGCAGTAATTCTTCAATAACTTGTTTAGAAGATAGTATGTTGACCATACCGACAAATTTAGTATTTACTATTCTTTTTAAAATTTGCCAGCTTAGATTATTAAGTTTATATATAATAATAAAGGGAACTTTTAGAATTGCTATTTCAACAGTAGCCGTTCCTGAAGAAGCTATGATGAATTTAGATTCTTCGATAGCTTTGTAAGAATGGTCAATAATTTCAATTTTTGTAGAAAAAGTATTATAGAATGATTTGGACATATTCTGAGGCCTGATAATACAAAACTTATAGTCGGGGAGTTCTTTTTCTAAAATCTTTTTGGTTTGCAGCATTACGGGTAAATGGTTTTTTATTTCATTAATTCGTGAACCGGGGAGAAAAGAGATTATTTTTTTAGTCGGGATATTTTGATTTTTAATAATTTCTAGAAGAGGATGTCCGAAGTAACGTGCGGTTACACCTTCTTTTTTATAAAATTCTTTTTCGAATTTAAAAAGAACAATCATTTCATCTATATATTTTTTAATTAATTTTATTCTATTTTTTCTCCAGGCCCAAATCTGAGGGCTTATGTAATAGAAAATTGGAAATTGTTTATTAAGTTTTTTTGCTAATCTTAAATTAAAGTCAGGGAAGTCGATAAGAATAATTAGGTCAGGTTTTATTTCTTTAATACAGCTAAGAGTCTTGTTAAAGGTATTGATGAGTTCACCTAATGATGAGATAACTTCAGTTAATCCGCAGACCGATTTGGCTAAGAGGTTTATCACTTGTTTTGAATGTTTTGCTAGATTTTCTCCGCCAAAAGAATAAATATCTATAGATTGAGAAATTTTGTTTAGATTTTCACATAGAAATCCGCCATATAGGTCACCTGATTTATCTCCAGCGATGATTATTATCTTTTTCATTTTTAGGTTTAAATTGGTTTATAGTGGTCGTTGTATGATCTTTTCTATTTTACAGGCTATTTTTAAAGCATTTTTTGCTTTTTCAGCGTAAGATATATCAAAACTTTTTTTCTTTACTAAATTTATAAATTCAAGGATTTCTTTTTTAAGAGGCTCTTCTTTATTTATGGTTAGACATTTTTTTGTAATTTTGTTTTTAATTTTTTTGTATATTTCTACGCTTTGAGTAGCATAATCTAAAGAGATATAACAATTCTGCATAAAAATTCTTATTTTTCTTTCTCTTTTGGCCGAAATACGGGAGGAGGTAATATTTGCTACACAGCCATTATTAAAGGTGATTCTTGCATTGGCAATATCTACAGAAGAAGAAAGAACTTTTACCCCTTCAGCCTGGACTTTTTTTACTTTATCTTTTAGTAGTCCAAGTATTATGTCCAGGTCGTGAATCATTAAATCCAGGACTACACTAATATCAAGGGATCTATTAGGGTAAGGGTTTAGTCTATGACATTCGATAAAAAGAGGGTCTTTAATAAATTTTTTTACAGCTAGATAGGCACTATTATATCTTTCAACATGGCCGACAAATAATAAAGTTTTGTTTTCGTGAGATAGTTTTAATAATTTCTCAGCTTCTCTTAAAGTTTGAGTTAAGGGTTTTTCAACTAAAACCGGAATTTTATTTTTTAAGAAAAAACTGGCTATTTCATAGTGGCTAAAAGTAGGTGTGGCAATACTTACAAGATCAACTTTTCCTTTTAATCGTTTGTAGTCTTGGTAATTAGATAGATTTTGGTGAGGTTCTAAATGGTTTTTATTAGTATCAGCAATATATATTTCACTTATCCCTTTAATTTCCTTATATATACGCAAATGTATACTTCCTAATTTTCCAATACCAATAACACCAACTTTTAACATATTTTTTTTAATTTTTTATTATTTCTGTATTTTATTTAACAATTAATGATTCTATCAAATTCCTTGTTAAAAGTCAATTGATGTGATAAAATTCAGTTAATTTTTGCCATGAAAAAATATATTAAAGAATATTTTAAGTTATTAAAATTTACCAAAGGGTATAGAGCTCTGCTTGCTTTGGCAGCTATTGTTATGAGTATTTCTACGCTGTTTGATGGAATAAGTTTAGGAATGATTGCTCCTTTGGCTGATAGGATATTTACAAATAAACAGATAGTTATACCTGGGAAGATACCTAACTTTTTATCTTCTATTATTGAGAAATTAAATGCGATAGAACCAATGATTTTTCTTAAGTTTATGGTTGTTGCCATACCGGTTTTATTTTTAATTAAAGGTATTTTTATGGTTATCCAGGATTTCATTATGAACGTTGTTGGCCAAGGAGTGGTAAAAGAGGTAAGAAATAAGTTATATTCGAAAATGCAGGATTTGTGTATGAATTTTTATGGCAAGAAAAGAACCGGGGAGTTAATGTCTAGAATAAGTAATGATGTAGCAATTATTTCTAACGCCATTTCCTATAGTCTTAAGGATGTAATTTTGGAATCTATGAAACTGATTCTTTTTTCATTTTTGACTTTTTATATTGGTTTCAAGTTGTCGTGGAAAGTGCCTATTGTAGCTTTTATAATTTTTCCGGCAATAATGTTTCCTGTTTTGAGAGTTGGCAAAAAAATTAAAATGTTTACTATCGAGGTTCAGAAGAAAATGGCGGATTTAAATTCTATTATGGCTGAAACCATTCAAGGTGCGTATGTCGTGAAGACTTTTTGCCGTGAGGATTATGAGATAAAGAGGTTTAAAAAGGTTAATGAGGATTATTATAAATTCAACCTAAAAACCATAAAAAGAATAATTTTTTTATCTCCGTTAACTGAATTAATTGGAATTTCCGGGGCTATGGTAATTTTATGGTTAGTAGGTAAGGAAGTTATTTCCGGAAGGATTTCTTTTGGTGTTTTAGCGTCCTTTTTAGTTGTTTTAATGTCGATGATTAAACCTATTAAAAAGCTTTCTAATGCTTATGCTCTTAATCAGCAAGCTTTTGGGGCATCATCTAGAATTTACGATATCTTAGAAGAAGAAACTAAGGTAAAAGAGCTGCCTAATGCCGAAAAAATCAATAATTTTAATGAAAACATTAGTTTTATTGATGTAAGTTTTGCTTATAATGAAAATGAAGGTTGTGTGCTAGAAAATATAAATATAGAAGTAACTAAAGGTGAGGTTATTGCTCTTGTCGGCCCTTCTGGTGCAGGGAAAACAACCTTAGTTGGTCTTATTCCCCGGTTGTATGATACTCAAAACGGAAAAATTTTAATTGATGGCAAAAATTTAAAAGATATAAATATTAAATCTTTACGTTCGTTGATATCAATTGTATCTCAAGATACCGTTCTTTTTAACGCTAGTGTAAGGGTTAATGTTGCCTATGGAAAAGATGATGCTACGGATGAGGAAATATTTGTTGCTGCTAAAAAAGCGCATATTTATGATTTTATTATGGAATTACCTAAACAATTTGATACTATTGTAGGAGATAGAGGTATTAGGTTGTCCGGAGGTCAAAAACAAAGAATAGCCATCGCTAGAGCTATATTAAAAAAAGGCCCGATATTGATATTAGATGAAGCGACCAGCCATCTTGATTCCGAATCTGAAAGGTTAATAAAAGATGCGCTTTCTATTTTAATGGAAGAACGTACTTCTTTTGTTATTGCCCATAGGCTTTCTACTATTTTAAAAGCAGATAGGATAATTGTTTTGGATAAAGGGAAAATAGTCGAGATAGGCACACATGAAGAATTATTAAAAAATGATGGTTTATATAAAAAATTGTATAAATTGCAGTTTCATATATAATATAATGTTGTTGAAAATATTATGGAATATGATATACTTTGATTTCGTATAATAAAGTTTGATTATTAGCTGATGTCCTGAGAATGTATTATGTTTTTAGGAATTTATAATTGTAATTAAAAGGAGGCAGGAAATTTATGGCTTTACCCGTAGTAATTCAAGAATTATTAGAAAGTGGTGTTCATTTTGGACATTTAAGTAAACATTGGAATCCAAAGATGAAACAATATATTTTTGGTAAAAAGAAAAATGTTTATATTATTGATTTAGAGAAAACAGCTGTAAAATTAGATGAGGCTAAAGAATTTTTAAAACAAAAAGCACAATCAGGGGGAAGAATCCTTTTTGTTGGAACCAAGAAACAAATAAGATCGGTAGTAAGGGAATTAGCTGTATCCTGTAATATGCCATATGTTTCAGAAAGATGGGTTGGAGGATTATTAACTAATTATAATACTGTTAGATGCCGAATTAATAAATATTTAGAATATTTAAAAAATAGAGAAAATGGTGATTTTGAAAAAATGAAGAAAAAGGAAGTTCTTAAATTAAATCGTGAAATTGAAAGGATGGAAAAGATATATAGTGGAGTAACGTCTTTGGTTAATCTTCCAGATTGTGTAGTCGTCATTGATCCGAAGAAAGAGACTGCTTGTATTAGAGAAGTAAGTAAATTGGGTATACCGATTGTAGCATTAATTGATACTGATGCTAATCCGGAGGTGGTAGATTATCCTGTCCCGGGTAATGATGATTCTATTAAATCGGTTAAATATATTGTAACCTCTCTGGTTGATGCTATAAATGAAGGATTTGCGAGTATTGATAAAATTGAGGAAAATGTAAAAACTGATACGATTGTTGAAGGTGAAGTTGCTAATCCAGTAGATGACTCAACTGATGATATTGAACAGCCTTTAGAAAAACCAGTTGAAAATGCGATAGATGAGAAGAATGTTCAAAATGAAGATACTGATAAAGCTATTTGAAGTAATAATGAAGTTTAGAAAACTATAACTTTGGTTTTTCTAGTCTATGAAGAATAAGGAGGAATTGAAATGGGCTTGATTGAAATAAAAAAATTAAGAGAACAGACATCGTTAGGGGTTAATGATTGTAAGAAAGCCTTAACTGAGTCAAATGGTGATTTTGGAGAAGCTTTAAAAATATTAAAAAATAAAGGTATTCAAATGCTCGAAAAAAAGAGTGCAAGATTAACTCGTCAAGGGCTTATAGAATCATACATTCATTTTGGCGGAAATTTGGGAGTTTTGGTAGAGATCAATTGTGAGACCGATTTTGTTGCCAGAACAGATATTTTCAAAAAGTTTGTTAAAGATATAGCTATGCAGATTGCAGCATCTAAGCCTGAATATATAAAGAAAGAAGATATTCCAGTTGAAGTTTATAGTGGTTTAAAAAAACCTGAGGAATATGTTAAACAATATTGTCTGTTAGAACAGGCATACATAAAAGAAAATAAAAAAACAGTTGCTGATTATTTAATGGAAGTGGTTTCTCAAAGCGGTGAAAATATAGTTATTAAAAGATTTGTGAGATTTTCATTGGGTGAGGAGAATGAAGGCTAAATATAAAAGAATTCTCCTCAAATTAAGCGGAGAAGCTTTTTTGGGTCAGTATTCTCATGGTATTGATACTGATATATGTGCTCATTTAGCTCAACAAATTAAAGCTGTTGTTGATTTAGATGTTGAAATTGCTTTAGTTGTTGGGGGTGGAAATATTTTTAGAGGAGCCATTCAATCAAAAGCATTTCAAATGCAGAGGACAGTTGCGGATTATATGGGTATGTTAGCGACAGTTTTAAATGGACTTTCTTTACAAAATGCTTTGGAACATTCAGGGGTTCAGAGTAGAGTTATGACAGCTATAGAGATGCATCAGATAGCCGAACCGTATATCCGACGTAGGGCAATTAGACATTTAGAAAAGAAAAGAGTAGTTATTTTTGTGGCAGGTACCGGTAATCCTTTTTTTACAACAGATACCGCGGCTTCTCTTAGAGGCGTAGAAATTGAAGTGGATGCTTTATTTAAAGGTACAAAAGTTGATGGTGTTTATTCTTCTGATCCGGTTAAAAATGATGATGCGAAAATGTTTAAGACTTTAACTTATATGGAAGTAATAAAAAAGCAATTAAGAATAATGGATACAACTGCTATTACTTTATGTATGGAAAATAATTTACCGATAACAGTTTTTAACTTTATGAAAAAAGGTAATTTGCAGAAAGTGGTTTGTGGTCAAAATATTGGAACTCTTATAAAATAAGGGGGGAGAATGATTGCTAAAGAATTGATTAAACAAATTGAAGAGGAAATGCAAAAAGCAATCGAATCAACTAAGAGAGAGATGTCTGAGCTTCGTTCTGGTAGAGCCAATCCTAAAATGGTTGAGGGCGTAAGGGTTAATTATTATGGGGCGCCTACGTTACTCAAAGAACTTGCTACAATAGGAGTTCCGGAAGCAAGAATGGTTGTGATAAGTCCTTATGATCCTACAGCTTTGAAAGAGATTGAAAAGGCTATTTTACAGTCAGATTTAGGTATAACTCCTGTGAGTGATGGTAAAATAATCAGGTTATTAGTTCCTCCTTTATCTGAAGAGAGGAGACAAGAGTTAATAAAGATTGTAAAAAAAGTTTCCGAAGAAGGTAAAGTTTCTGTAAGAACAGTGAGAAGGGATGGTAAAGAGAAAATAAAGGTTTTAGAGAAAGAGAAAAAAATTTCTGAGGATGAGCGTTTTAAATCAGAAGATTCGCTTCAGAAAATGACTGATAAGTATATAAAGGATCTTGATAGAGTATTAGAAGATAAAACAAAAGAACTTAAAGATATTTAAAAATTATAGTAGGAAAAGTTTTATCAAAAATTGATAATCATTGTTTAAATAATAAATTTATGGGCCGCTAGCTCAGTTGGTAGAGCACCGCCCTTTTAAGGCGGGTGTTCCGAGTTCGATCCTCGGGCGGCCCATTGTATCGATAGAAGTATCTTTGATAATTTTAAGTAAAATAAAATATCCGTAAAATACAATATCAATGTATATTGGGATGTAGGCAGCGACTCCTCAAAAAATAGTCATTTAAAGAATAGCGGACGTGGCGGAATTGGCAGACGCGCATGACTTAGGATCATGTCTCGTAAGGGATGGGAGTTCAAGTCTCCCCGTCCGCATAAAAATAGTTTGTATTATAGTTAAATCTAATATGGACAATGATTATTGTTTTTTTACGCATTATTGTAGTTAACTAAAGATAATTAGCAATAATAAAGTCTTTGCGGGTGTAGCTCAATCGGCTAGAGCGTCACGTTGCCAACGTGAAGGTTGAGGGTTCAATTCCCTTCGCCCGCTTATAAATATTTTGTTGTTCCTTTTGAAATAACAAAATAGCTAAAAAAAATAATAATACGATGAATAAGAGGGATTTGATATAATCACTGTTCTTTCAAGAAAAGAAAGAATTAATATTTAATTTAAAAGGATTCATATGAATATAAATATTTTAGATCATCTTGATACTAATGGAATAATTTTAGGTATAAAACAAAAAAATAAAAAACTTATAATTATTTCTATTATTGAACATCTTGTCTTAAAAGGGAAAATAGATAAAAAACACAAAAGCGAAATTTTAAAATCTGTTCTTCAGCGTGAAGATATGGGGTCTACCGCAATTGGTAGTCGAATAGCCTTTCCACATACCAGAATCAATTGTGTTAAAAATATTATAGTTTGTATAGGTATATCTAAAGAAGGTGTTGACTTTGATTCTTTAGATCAAGAGCCGGTTAACGTTATAGCTCTTTTACTCTCAAATCAAAAAGAAGCTGGTTTGCATTTAAAAATGTTAGCTTTTTTAGCAAGAATGTTGCGCGATAAATATTTAGTGCAGAGATTGAAAAGTGTTAAGACCGAAGAAGGGGTATTAACTTTATTAAATAAGCAACAGGAAGTTGTTAGATAAATTTATCTTGTATTAAGGTATCTTGTTTATAATGAGTAAATTAATTTAGTAAAAAAGTATGTGTGAACTTGAGGAATATGTTGAAGTAAAAAGAAAACATGGTTTGCATGTCAGGCCGGCTACTCTTTTTGTTCAAATGGCTAACAAGTTTGATTCATCTGTTCGGTTAGAAAAAAATGGTGAAATTGTAAATGGTAAATCTATAATTGGTTTATTGAGTTTAGGAGTGAATAAAGGGGTAAAAATGAAATTGACAGTATATGGAGAAGATTCTCGGGAAGCTATGGACGAATTAAAAAACTTTTTAGAGGAAGATAATGATTAAACTAAAAGGTATTGCGGCTGCCGGTGGTGTTGGTATTGGTATAGCTTTGGTTTTGTCTAAAGATGAGATTACTGTTCCCAAGAGAAGGATTTCTCATGATCAGATTTCTAGAGAAATCTATCGTTTTGAAGTGGCTTTGATTGATACTCGAAAAGAATTATCTAATCTTCAGAAAAAAATATCAAAAGATGTTGGGTTTGAACATGCAAGAATATTTGAATCCCATTTTTTAGCATTAGAAGATAGAGTTTTGATTGAAGATGTTATTTCTCAAATAAAAAATAAAAAAATTAATGTTGAATATGCTTTTTCGCAAAGCATAAAAAAATATGTTGATGCCTTACTTAATGTTAATGATGAATATTTAAGGGAACGTGTAGTTGATATTGAAGATATATCCCGTAGAGTTTTGAGAAAAATGCTTAAAGAACAAGCAGTATCCTTAAGTGATTTAAAAGAAAAAGTGATTATAGTTTCTCATGATCTTGCACCTTCTCAAACCGCGTCTTTACCTAAAGAAATGATATTAGGGGTTGTGTCTGATATTGGAGGAAGAACCTCTCATACAGCAATTATTGCTAGGAGTTTGAGGATACCGGCAGTTGTTGGTGTTGAAGTAGCGACTAAGAACATTAAATCTGGGGATAAAGTTATAGTTGATGGTTCCAAGGGTTTAATTATAATACGTCCTACTGAAAAAACTTTAAAACAATACAAGGAAAAGTTAACGGCATATAAAAAAGACATAAAGTCTATACATATTCCGAAAGCTCTTAGGGCGTGCACTAAAGATGGGAGAGAAGTAAGAATATCCGCGAATTTGGAGCTTCCTGAAGAACTTCCGCTTGTTAAGGAATATGGAGCAGAAGGTGTAGGACTTTATAGAACCGAATATATTTTTTTAGGTAGAAAGGATTTACCATCAGAAGATGAACAATATAAAGCTTACTTAGAAGTAGTAAAGGGCTCTAGCCCTAATCAAGTAATTTTTAGAACTATTGATATTGGTGGTGATAAATTTCTTTCTCAACCTGAAGTTCCGAAAGAAATGAGTCCTTTTTTGGGTTGGAGAGCAATAAGGTTTTGTTTGGCTCGTACGGATATTTTTAAAACTCAATTAAGAGCTATATTAAGAACATCATCTCCAGGAAATGTAAGGATAATGTTTCCTATGATTTCCGGTGTAGAAGAATTAAGACAAGCTAAAACGCTTCTTGAAGAATGCAAAAAAGAATTAAAAAAGGAAGGTAAGTCTTTTGATGAAAATATATCTATTGGAATTATGATAGAAGTGCCATCCGCGGCTTTAACAGCGGATATTTTAGCTAAAGAATGCGATTTTTTTAGTATAGGGACTAATGATTTAATTCAATATTCTGTGGCAGTGGATAGAGCTAATGAAAAAGTGGCTTATTTATATGAGCCGGGACATCCTGGAGTTTTAAGGTTAATAAAACATATTATCGATGCGGCGCATACTGCGAAAATTAAAGTGGGTATGTGCGGAGAAATGTCCGGAGACCCTATATTTTCGTTTTTACTTTTAGGTATGGGGCTTGATAGTTTTAGTATGACGCCCCCTCAAGTTCCAAAGATTAAAGAGTTAATTAATAATGTGAAGATTGAAGATGCTGAAAAAGTTGTGAGAGGCGCTTTAAAACTATCGACGGCTAAAGATGTAGAGAAATATTTACAAGAAGAGTTGAAAAAGGTTTTAAAAGAAAAATTTTATCGTATTCTAATGATTTGATATGAAGATTGCAATTCTTGCCGCTGGCTATGGAACAAGGTTATATCCTATAACACAGAATATAGCAAAACCATTAATTCCAATTAATAATAAGCCTATGATGAATTATCTTATGGATAAGATTGATTTGTTAAGGGATAAATTTTGTGTAAAAGAAGTAAATATTGTAACTAATAATAAGTTTTATACTAGTTTTTTAGATTGGAAAAAAAAATATAAAATAAATGCTGAAATTTTAAATGATGGATCTAACAGCCAGGATGATATGTTAGGTGCTATTGGGGATATGAAATTTGCTATAAATAGTAATAATTCCGATTGGCTGGTTTTAGGTGGGGATAATTTATTTGAAGATGATTTATTAGGCTTTATTGATTTTTCTTTGAGGAATAGACCTTACTCTTCAGTAGGTCTTTATGATGTTAAGACTAAAAAAGAAGCGTCTAGGTTTGGTATAGTTATCGTAAATAATAGAAAAAGAATAGTTGAATTTTATGAGAAACCTATGATTCCACTTTCAACATTGGCTGCTTCTTGTGTTTATTTTTTTTCTAAGCAGTCTTTAAATTTATTGGATGAGTTTATTTCTCAAAAGGCTAAAATCGATGCTTCAGGGAAATTTATTGCATGGTTAGTAGATAATAGCAAAGTTTTTGGATATACATTAAAAGGTAAGTGGATAGATATAGGACATTTTGATTCATTAAAATTAGCTGAAAAGGAATTTAAAAGCTAAGGAGGAATATGGATTTAAAAAAATCTAGAGATAATATTGACAGTATAGATGAAAAGATATTAAATCTTCTAAATAAAAGAGCGTTAGAAGCTATTAATATTGCTAAATTAAAGAAAGATAAAAATCTTAAAGGGTATTCTCCGGAAAGAGAGTCTAGTATGTTAAAACATCTGAAGCAGTTAAATAAAGGAGTTTTTTCATCTGAAGATATAGAGATTGTTTTTAGAGAAATATTGTCGGTATGCAGAGCTCAGAGAACAACTTTAGAAATAGCATATTTGGGCCCTCAAGGGACATTTACAAATTTAGCAGCGATAAAGAAATTCGGTAAAAAACCAAATTTTATACCTTCAATTAGTATAGCGGATGTCTTTGATAAAGTAACTAGAGGTGAAGCTGATTATGGAGTTGTTCCTATTGAAAATTCTACAGAAGGTGCCGTTAATCATACTTTTGATATGTTTTTGGAATCAAATTTGAATATTTGCGCGGAAGAAATTTTAAATATTTCTCATGCGTTGATAGGAACTACTAAAAAAGGTATAAAAAAAATATATTCAAATCCTCAAGTTTTTGCTCAATGTCGAAATTGGATATCTCTTTCACTTAAAAATGTTCAGCTTATACCTACGGTATCTACAGCAAAAGCGGCACAAGAAGCAAAAAAAAATAGTAGTAGCGCTTGTATTGGAAATAAAGCTTTAGCTAACATTTATGGTTTAAAAGTAATAGCCTCTAATATCGAAGATTCTCCTCATAATTGCACAAGGTTTTTAATAATAGCAAAAAATGATAGTCCTTCTTCCGGTGAGGATAAAACATCTATTGTTTGCTCAATTAATGATAGAGTAGGTGCTCTTTATGATGTTCTTTTTTCGTTTAAAAGTTTTGGCATTAATCTTACTCGTATAGAATCTAGACCTTCAAAAAAGAAGGCCTGGGAATATTATTTTTTTGTTGATTTCGAGGGGCACAGGAATAACGAGTTAGTACAAAAGGCATTAAAAAAATTATCCAATGAATGTAAGTTTGTAAATATCTTAGGTTCCTATCCTAAAGGTAATTGATTGTTTTAGTTTGGGACTGTTGCGAAATGTAATATTTTCTGAGTATATAGATTAATAATTGCCTGCCTGGCGTTTGCAGGTAGGCAGGGTAGGGTAGGGTAGGCAATGATGGTATAGATTTAAATATTAGTTTTTTATCGAAGGAATCTCTTTTAATAACTTTAATTAGGCGCTGTCGTTATTATGTAACAGCGCATTTAAAATAATTTCATATAATAGTTATGGTGGTATTTCACAAAAGGTGAAGAAATATGATTTATAGAAAAGAATTGGAAAATTTAAATTGTTATAAACCAGGTAAACCTATCGAAGAAGTTAAAAGAACTTTGGGATTGGAAGAAGTTTATAAACTTGCATCAAACGAGATTCCTTTTATCCCGGTCCATATTAATAAAGTAATTCAAAAAGAATTAAAGAGTATTAATCGTTATCCTGATGCGGGTTGTTTTTATCTTAGAAAGTTATTATCTGAGAAGTTAGATGTTAATACTGAACAAATAGTTTTTGGTAATGGTTCTGATGAATTAATAGCCCTTAGTTTAAGGGCTATTATTAATAAAGGTGATGAGGTTATTGTATCTTACCCAACATTTTTGATTTATGAAATACAAGCTAAGATTCATAGCGCTAAAATAATAAGGGTACCTTTTAAGGAATTTCGTTATTCTTTAACTGAAATTTTAAAAAATATAAGTAACAAAACAAAGATAATTTTTATTGCTAACCCTGATAATCCTACTGGTACTTACTTAACGCAAAAAGAAGTAGAAGCTTTTATGATTAAAGTCCCGGATAATGTTTTAGTTTTTTTTGATGAAGCTTATTTTGAATTTGCACCATCAGATTATCCTGATACTTTAAAACTATTGAAAAAGAAAAAAAATATATTTGTTAGCAGAACGTTTTCTAAAGCTTATGGTTTAGCCGGTATTCGTATAGGATATGGTGTAGGATCTAAAGAATTAGCCAATGTTATGAATAAAATTAGGGAACCGTTTAATGTTAATCGGTTAGCTCAAGCTGGAGCCATTGCTGCTTTGGAAAATGATATTTTTTTAAAAAAAGTATTAAATTATGTGCAGAAAGAAAAATTCTATTTATATAAAGAATTTAATAAATTGGGTATACAATTTGTAAAAAGTGCCACTAATTTTATTATGCTTGATTTTAACCAGGATACATCAAATTTAAATGATTATTTATTGAAAAAAGGGATAATTATTAGAGAATTAAAAGGTTGGGGGATGAACAATTTTTTTAGAGTAAGTATAGGTAAGCATAAAGAAAATAAATATTTTATACATTGTCTAAAGAAATATATGGGTTTAGACAAATAAAATAAACGGAGTTTATTATGATTATTGTATTTAAAAAAGAGGCGAAAGAAGAAGAAATTAGTAATCTTATTAAAAGAGTTGAAAATTTAAATTTAAAGGCAATGGTTTCCCGTGGTTCAGAGAGAACTATTGTTGGAGTAATCGGTCCAGAAGAGATTATACGGCTTGAGCCTTTAGAAGTTTTTCCTGGGGTGGATAAGGTAATCGAGGTTTTAGCACCATATAAATTAGTATCAAAAGAATTCAAAAAAGAAAGAAGTGTTGTAACTATAAAAGATGATGTGAAAATAGGGGCTAAAAAAATCATAGTTATTTCAGGTCCTTGTGCTATCGAATCGAGAGAACAGTTAAGAACTGTTGCCGAAAAAGTGAAGAGTATGGGGTCAGATGTTTTAAGAGGAGGTGCATTTAAACCTCGGAGTTCTCCTTATGCTTTTCAAGGTCTGGGTGAAGAAGGGTTAAAAATATTAAAGGATGTATCTCTTGAATATGATATTGCTACAGCCACAGAAGTTATGGATACCAGAGATGTGGAACTGGTTTCAAGATATACGGACATTTTACAGATAGGTGCCCGTAATATGCAAAATTTTAATCTTTTAAAAGAGGTAGGGCAAACAAAGAAACCGGTTATTTTAAAAAGAGGAATTAACGCGACTATTAAAGAGTGGTTGATGAGTGCTGAGTATATTGTTTCTGAA
Organism: Candidatus Omnitrophota bacterium; assembly: GCA_023135905.1. GTDB lineage: Bacteria > Omnitrophota > Gorgyraeia > Duberdicusellales > 4484-171 > JAGLSE01. The sequence goes on along the minus strand of JAGLSE010000043.1, from coordinate 4,469 downwards.
GGTAATTTTAATGTTATTTTATGTGAGCGAGGAATTAGAACTTTTGAAGATTTTACGAGAAATACTTTGGATCTTGGTGCTGTTCCGGTGATAAAAAGTTTATCTCATCTTCCGGTTATAGTTGATCCTTCTCATGCGGGAGGAAAGCGGTTTTTAGTTAACCCTTTAAGTAAGGCAGCTGTCGCTTGTGGTGCGGATGGTCTTTTAATCGAAGTTCATCCTAATCCTCAAGAAGCTATGTGTGACGGGCCTCAACAGATGATGCTGGAAGGTTTTGCTCAATTAATGGAAGAGTTAAAAGCTGTAGCTAAAGCTGTTAATAGAGAAATTTAATCAGAGATAGATATTTAAATATTAACAAGTATAAAATAGTTTAGAAAATAACAACCCAAATGGATAGCAGCTATATTAAAAAAATAGGTTTTTTTGGAGTCGGCCTTATGGGTGGATCTTTGGTTAAGGCTTTGAAAAAAGAATATCCTGATTTTTTTATTTGCGGATATGCCAGAAATAAACGATCCTTTGATAGGCTTATTAAGTCAGATATCCTTGATGAAGTTGAGATGGATTATAAAAAAGTTGTCGAGAACTCAGATCTGGTTGTTCTTTCGTTGCCGGTAAATATTATTATTGAATTTTTAAAAAAAATAAGTCCCTATCTTAAAAAAGGTGCTATTGTTTTTGATTTGGGAAGTAGTAAAAAAGAAATAGAATCTGCAGCTAGAAAATATTTATCTAAAAATGTTTATTTTGTGCCTTGTCATCCTTTATGTGGAAGCGAGAAAGGGGGGGTAGAGTTTAGTAGTGAAAATTTATATCAAGATGCAGTTTGTGTAATCACTTCTTCTTTAAAAAGTAAAGCTGTTCGAACAGTTAAAGAGTTGTGGCTGAAAGTAGGAGCAAAAGTTTTTTTTATGGATAGTGAGACTCATGATAAAGTTCTTTCTAAAGTATCACATCTACCTCATCTTATTTCTTTTGCTTTAACAAAATTAGTTCCTATAGAGTATTTAAAGTATTCTGCTGGAAGTTTTAACGATTTAACAAGGATATCTAATTCTCTGCCTGCAATTTGGACAGATATTTTATTTTCTAATAAAGAAAATATCTTAAGAGATTTAAAGGAGTTTATAGAGGTCTTAAAAGAATTTGAAAGTTTAATTAAAAAGGATGAAACGGAAGGGGTATTTGATTTAATTAAATTGGTTAATGCTAAACAAAAAAATATATGATTATAGCAATTGATGGTCCCGCGGGCACAGGTAAAACTACAGTTTCAAAAATATTAGCTAAAAGATTAAGTATTTCTTATTTAGATACAGGAGCTACTTATCGTGCGTTAACATTAAAGGCTTTAGATAATGATGTTGATTTGTCGAATAAGGATGTTTTAATTGATTTGGCAAAAACTTTAAATTTGCAAATTCAAGGAGAGAATGTTTATCTTGAGGGAGTTGATGTTAATTTTAAGATTAGGACTCCTGTTGTAGATAAAAATATTTCCTTAATAGTTTCATATTCTGAGGTTAGACAAATAATGGTTGAATTGCAGAGAAAACTTGCTAAGATCGGAGATTATGTAGTGGAAGGCAGGGATATAACTACAGTTGTATTTCCTCAGGCAGAATTTAAATTTTATTTAGACGGAGATACTTCAGTTCGTGCTCAAAGAAGGTATAATGAATTGATAGTAAAAGGATTAGATGTTAACTTTGAAGATGTAAAGAAGGATTTGATTAGAAGAGATAATGCGGATAAGAATAGATCTACAGGGGCTTTGAAAATAAGTGAAGATGCGAAGATAATTGATACCACTAATTTGACAGTTGCGGAAACCGTCGATGAACTGATAAAAAATGTTAAAAAAGATGAAACTGGAAGATAAAATAAGAAATTTTTGTATTATTGCTCATATTGATCATGGAAAATCCACTTTAGCAGATCGATTTTTGGATTTAGCCATGGTAGGAGATAATAGAAAGAAAAAAGAAGAACAAGTCCTTGATAATATGGCATTAGAAAGGGAAAGAGGAATTACCATTAAGGCTAAAGCTGTTAGATTATCTTTAGAATGTGAAGGTAAAGATTATATTTTGAATCTTGTTGATACTCCGGGACATGTTGACTTTGCTTATGAAGTTGCCAGATCATTAAAAGGATGTGAAGGAGCTATCCTTTTAGTTGATGCTTCTCAGGGCGTTGAGGCTCAGACAGTAGCTAATTTTAATTTGGCTTTGGAAGCTGATTTAAGAATCATTCCGGTAATAAATAAGATTGATCTGCCTGGTGCTAATGTTGAAAGGTGTTCTGAAGAGCTTTTAGATGTTTTCGGATTTAATAAAGATGAAATATCACTTATTTCTTCTAAACAAGGAATTGGAGTTGAAGAGTTGTTAAAAAGAGTTATTAAAGAAATTCCTCCTCCTAGTGGGAATAAAGATAAACCGCTTAAAGCCGTTCTTTTTGATTCTTCTTATGATTCTTATCGGGGAGTTCTATTGTTTTTACGGGTTTTTGATGGGAAAATCTTCATAGGTGATAATATTTTACTTATGCATCAAAATAAAACTTATCGGGTGGAAGAGATAGGTGTATTTTTACCTAAGCAGGAAAAAAAAGAATATTTATGTTGCGGAGAGATAGGTTATATTGGATGCAGTATAAAAGATCCTCAGGAAATTGATGTTGGGGATACGATAACTTCTGCTGTTAATCCTACAGATTCACCTTTTGAAGGTTATGTTAAAATGTCTCCAATGGTTTTTTGCGGTATATTTCCTACTACAACAAAGGATTATCCTCTTTTAAGACCGGCAATTGAAAAATTAAATTTATCTGACCCTTCTTTTACTTATGAACCGGATAATTTAGGTGTATTAGGCTATGGGTTTAGATGTGGTTTTTTGGGTCTTTTACATATGGAAATAGTTCAGGAAAGATTAGAGAGAGAATATGGTCTTGACCTTATTCTTACTTCACCGAATGTAATGTATAAAATAAAAACTGCAAAAGATGATAAAATGGTGTATATACAAAGTCCTCATCAATTACCTGAATATACTTATATTGATGAAATGTATGAACCGTTTGTTCAAGCTACATTAGTTTCTCCCATTGAAGGAATGGATCCTTTATGTGAGCTTTCAAAGTCAAAACGCGGAGAATTTATCAAAATGAATTATTTGGGTAAAGATAGGTTAAGTCTTGTTTTTGATTTGCCTTTATCGGAAATTATTGCTGATTTTTATAATAAAATTAAATCATTGACTAAAGGTTATGCTTCATTTGATTATGAATTTATAGGGTATAGAAAAACAGAAATAGTAAAAATAGATATACTTTTGAATAAGAAAAAAACTGAGGCTTTTTCTATGCTTGTACATAAAGAAAAATCAGAATTTAGAGCAAGGGCAGTAGTCGAACGATTAAAAGAACTGATTCCTCGTCAGATGTATGAGGTAAGTATTCAGGCTGCAATTGGAGCGAAGATTATTGCTTCTTCTCGAGTATCCGCTTTAAAGAAAAATGTTACAGCGAAATGTTATGGCGGTGATATATCAAGAAAAAGAAAGTTGTGGGAAAAACAAAAACAAGGTAAAAAGAAAATGAAGCTCTTAGGTAATGTAACTGTTCCTCAGAGTGCTTTCTTTGAAGTTTTAAAATTATAATATTTTATTTTAGAAAATATTTGACACTAAAATAAATAATTTAGCTGGAAGTTAAGATAATAATGAGAGCAAAGAAGAGTCATGTAGTACGCGAATGGGTAGAAGCTTTTATTGTTGCCGCGGTTATTGTAACAATATTAAGAACTTTTCTGTTTCAGATATATAAAATACCTACTAAATCGATGGTTCCGACATTAATTCCAAAAGATAAAATTTTTGTTACAAAGCTTCTTTATGGCCCAAAAGTGCCTTTTACTAAATTGCGTATTCATGGATTTAGGAAACCTAAAAGGGGAGAAGTTGTTGTTTTTGTGCCTCCTCATGACAGAAAAAAAGTTTATATAAAAAGATTGGTTGGTTTGCCGGGAGAGAGTGTTAGAATAAAGGATGGAAATATATATGTGGACGGTAAAATAGTCGTTGATCCCGGTATAGCAAAAAATATTTATACCAATCAAGGTGAGTATGCGGAAGAAGGTCGGTTAGTATTTATTCCCGAAGGTAAATATTTTTTCTTAGGGGATAATAGTAGGTATTCTGCGGATAGCCGATTTTGGGGTTTTGTTGATGAAGTTGATATAGTAGGAAAAGCTATTTTTATTTGGTGGCCTTTTTATAGAGTAAAATTGATTGAATGAATCATTGTTAAAATATTGGAATTAACCTTTGATTATTATGTAATTTAATTTTATAATTAATTTGTATCATAAAAATAATCATGAAAATTAGAATAGGGTTAATGTAAATTAAGTTGATTGCAATGGATTTACAATAAAATTTTAATCAATGAGACTTAGATTT
>JAGLSE010000042.1 GCA_023135905.1 Candidatus Omnitrophota bacterium | reverse complement strand
GCGGAAAAGTTATTTAGGGGAAATTTTAGATGCCCCGAAGCTTGCTGTGGGTAGTTGATTATTGATTATTTTAAAAAAAGGATGGTAAGTATGAAAAAAATTAATTTTGTTGTAATAGTTGGAATAACTCTTTTAAGTGCATGTACTACTACTCAAAAAGATATTGGTATCGGGTCAATTATCGGAGGCGGCTTAGGAGCCATTGTTGGCCATCAGTCAGGACACGGTGCTGAGGGAGCTTTGATCGGAGCAGCTGCTGGTGCTATTGGCGGTGGTATTGTTGGTGAAAAAGCAGATACAAAATTTTGTCCAAAATGCGGCCGCAGGTTTACTTCTTCAGTTGAGTATTGTCCATACGATGGGGGAGAACTTAGTCTTATTGATAAGTAAATAAGTCAAAAATGGTATACATTGAAAAGGTTAATCATCAATATTGAAATATAAAATATTTTAATCAATGAGACTTAGATTTTCCGGAGAATAATCTGTAGTTGAATTGATCCTGAGCGAGTAACACGAGTCGAAGGATCTCGGGTTTAATTCCCCGCAGTTTACTGCGGGGCAAGTAATTTGAAATTTTGGTTAGTTGGGAGGTTAGTGATTTGTAAATATTCATCAAAATATATTTTTTATATTTATTGTTTTGAATAATTTTTTCCCTATCAGCATACTTCCAATGCTTTATAACATGCCTAGTTTGTCCTCTAGTATATGACATGTGTTTGGAAATTTGTATTATATAGTTTGGATACTGAATTTATTCAAATGTGAGGGTTTTGTTCTAAAAGTTTGTTTGATAGTTGTTTTAGTTATATTTTATTCTTTAAGAGGAGTTATGGTAATAAATGTTGAACTTATTTTTTTTGTTTGCTAGTTATATCATCGGTAGTATTCCTTTTGGTTTTATAATTTCACTATTGGTAAAAAATATTGATATTAGAAATTTTGGTTCGGGAAATATTGGCGCGACTAATGTGTTTCGCTCAGTAGGAAAAGGTTGGGGAACACTAGTATTTATTCTTGATTTACTTAAAGGAATAATTCCGGTGTTTCTTATGAAGGTCTATTTGCCAGGTTCGACCGAATATTTATTTATATTAGCCGCGATTTTAGTAGTTTGCGGGCATAATTGGACTGTTTTTTTGAGATTTAAAGGGGGAAAAGGTGTAGCTACCAGTTTGGGAGCTTTAATCGGACTTAGTTTTGTTTTTCAGAATTTAGGTCTTATTTTAGTTTTATCAATAACTTCCTGGATAGCTGTTTTTGTAATTTATAGATATGTATCATTAGCTTCATTATTTGCAGGCAGTTTATTTTTTATATTAACTTTATTTTTAGCTAAGGATATGGAGATTAAATTACTTTCTTTTTTGTTTTCTGTTTTTATATGGATAAAACATAAAAAAAATATTAAGAGATTATTAGAAAAAAAAGAAAATCGTTTCTAACGGTTAGATTGAATACAATTTTCCCAGCTTTTAATTGTAGTATTTAAAACCATTATTATATTCGGATTATATTCTTAAATAAGAAGAAAAGGCTGGTGAAATCTGTTTGACACTAAATTATCAGAAGAGTATAATTTAAGTATTTAAAAAGCAAAAAAAAATAATATAGGAGGGATT
>JAGLSE010000041.1 GCA_023135905.1 Candidatus Omnitrophota bacterium | reverse complement strand
GGGTTATAAAGAAGAAGCGAATTGTTAAGAAAGAAAGAGAAGGCGCCAATGGCAAAAAAAGAATAAAATCAAGACAAAAATAAAAATATTGTTGTTCGCGTCATAAATTCTGCTAACGCGGAATGTCCTATAGTTATTGAGAAAAAAAGAAAGAATAAAAATGTATTGAGTATTGTGTATTGTGTTAAGAAAAATAAACAAAATATCATAGGAGCCCTTGCAGTCGCCCGAAACAATATACAATTATCAGAAATAAGAAATAAAAGAAAGAAAAAATAAAAAAATGAAAGATGAAAAAAAATATATTTATAAATATAATAAAATCTAGGGGCGGTCATTGAGCCCAACCGCCTGCCTGCAGGGTAGGAAAGAAATGATATGCAATTATTGAAAATAGAAAATAAACGGCCGCTTTTTGCAGCTAGTATCTCGGCAGGGTTTCCTTCTCCTGCTGATGATTTTATTGACCGAAAACTGGATTTGAATGAATTTCTGATTAAACATCCGGCTTCAACCTTTTTTGTGAAGGTTGAAGGAGATTCTATGATTGGAGCAGGAATCCATTCTGGGGATATGTTAATAGTTGATAGATCTTTGAAGCCTAACAGTAATAAAATTATTATTGCTGTTTTAAATGGAGAGCTTACCGTAAAACGGATAAAAATAATTAAGAATAAAATATATCTTGTTCCTGAAAATAATGATTTTCAGTCTACGGAAGTTACTGAAGATATGGGTTTTGAAGTTTGGGGTGTTGTAACTCAAGTTATCCATCCTGTATAAATAGTTAAATGGTTAATTGGTGATTGGTTAATTGGGTGAAAAATAAAAATAAATAAAATATCGTAGGTACAAGGCTAAGCCATGCCTACCGGCAGGCAGGTCTTGTCCGAGACAGAAGATAAAATACCAAAAATTAATTAGAAAATATTTTAGATAAATATAGCATATCGTAGGGGCGAATGGCTATATAATAATCCTTTAAGGAATGGGCCTGCCCATTCAGTTAATGATAAGCTATAATATTTAGATCATCTTGTTTTAGTTTTTTATTTTGAATTTGTTTAGGATTTATTTTTGTCTTTAATATTGAGTTATAATAAATTAGCCATTAGCCATTTATATATTATGAAAAGTATTTTTGCTTTAGTTGATTGTAATAATTTTTATGTTTCTTGTGAAAGGGTTTTTAATCCGGGATTAAATAGTCGGTCGGTAATTGTGCTTTCAAATAATGATGGTTGTGTTGTTGCCAGGTCAAATGAATCAAAAGCGTTAGGGATTAAGATGGGTGTCCCGGTTTTTCAATGTAAGGACTTAATAAGAAAACATAATGTAAAGGTATTATCATCTAATTACGAACTTTATGCTGATATGTCAGCCAGAGTAATGAATGTTTTAAGTAAATTTACACCTTTTTTGGAGATTTATTCGATAGATGAAGCTTTTTTAGATTTAAAGGGGGTACCTCTTTACGATTTTAATAAGTATAGCAAAAATATTAAGAATGAAGTAAGAAAATGTACGGGTATTCCTGTTTCTGTGGGTATTGGATATACAAAAACTCTAGCTAAGGCAGGTAATGAAATTGCAAAGAAAAATTGCAAATATAAAGGAGTGCTTGATATGACCAATAAGCAAGATACGGATGTTTTGTTAGATGAACTGGATGTATCAGGTGTTTGGGGCATTGGTAGAAAATATTCAAAATTTCTTAAAGATAATAATATTTATAGTGCCTTGGATTTAAAAAATACTGATGATATATGGATAAAAAAACATTTAACTATTTCAGGGTTGAAAACAGTTCAGGAGTTAAGAGGTATAGAATGTATTCCTATAGAAGAGTCCCCTCCATCAAAAAAGAGTATTGTGAGTTCACGTTCATTTGGCAGACCGGTTAAAGAGCTTTCGGAATTAAAGGAAGCATTATCAACCTATGTTTCTATAGCTGTTCAAAAATTACGCACACAAAATTCTTTGGCTTCTTGTATACAGGTTTTTTTAACAACAAATCCGTTTAATGGTGGACCGCAATATATGAATTCGGCAAGTATTAAATTATCAGGATATTCAGACTATACTCCGGAATTTATTAGTTATGTTAATAAGGTTTTAGAAAAAATATTTAAGACTGGTTATGAATATAAAAAAGCTGCAGTATGTCTTAGCGGAATATCCTCGAATAATCAAATACAGTATAATTTATTTCAACCGTCGAAAGATGTAAAACGTAATAGAAACATAATGCAAGTTTTGGATAGTATTAATACAAGGTGGGGCAGGAGTACTATGTATTATGCTGCTGAAGGTACGGGTAAATCATGGCGAATGCGGCAACATAGTAAGTCTCCTGCTTTTACCACGAAATGGGAAGATATACCTTTAGTGAAGGCATCTTGTACTTATTTAAAGAATTCTTGTAAATATTTAATACAGTAAAGAGATTTTATGATTAGTGAGAAGAATAAATTAGATTTTAATGAAAAATTTACTGAGGCCTATGATTTAATGGAAACCAGCTCAAAAAATATTTTTGTTACAGGAAAAGCCGGAACAGGAAAATCAACTTTGCTTCAATATTTTAGAGATAAAACTTTCAAAAATATAGCTGTTTTAGCTCCTACAGGTGTAGCAGCTGTTAATATCAAAGGCCAAACTATACATTCATTTTTTATGTTTAAGCCGGATATAACTCCGGAAAGCGTATCTAATATTAAGATTCGTAAAACAAAAAGAGTAATTTATAAAGAAATTGAGGTAATTGTTATTGATGAGATTTCTATGGTTCGGGCTGATTTGCTTGATTGTGTGGATACTTTTATGAGATTGTACGGGCCAAAAAAAGATTTGTCTTTTGGCGGAGTACAAATGGTATTTATAGGAGATCTATATCAACTTCCTCCGGTAGTTACGAAATTAGATGAAAAAATTTTTAGAGATGTTTATAAAAGTCCATATTTTTTTGATGCTAAAGTTTTTGAATCTTTTGATATGGACTTAGTGGAACTTGAAAAGGTTTATCGGCAGAAAGATGCAGAATATCTTGATATATTAAATAGTATTCGGAATAAAACAATTACTTCAGGTAACTTGGAAATTTTAAATAAAAGATTTTTTATGAATGTTAACATGGATAATACTGATTTTTATATTTATTTAACTACTACTAATAAAATGGCAGATAATATAAACCAGGAAAAATTATCGAAATTAAGAACTAAAAGTTTTAATTATCAAGGTCATATTTCGGGAAGTTTTGAATTAAAGAATTTGCCTACATATCAAAGGCTGAATTTAAAAATAGGGGCGCAAGTTATGCTTTTGAATAATGACTCTGCCGGACGATGGGTTAACGGCACTATTGGTCAGGTTGCGGCTTTTAATCAAAATGAAAAAGCTGAAGATATTGTTAATGTAAAACTTTTGGATGGAAAATTAGTTGAAGTTACACCGTTTTCTTGGGAAATGTTCAAATTTTCTTATAACGAGACATTATCAAAGATTGAATCTGAATCGGTCGGTTCTTTTAGCCAGTATCCTTTGAAATTGGCATGGGCGGTTACAATTCATAAAAGTCAGGGGAAAACTTTCCCAAAGGTTATATTAGATATCGGACGGGGAACTTTTTCTCATGGTCAAGTTTATGTAGCTCTTAGCAGATGTATAAGTAGTGAGGGGCTTATTCTTAAACAGAAAATCGAAAAAAAGCATATTCTTTTAGATTGGCGTGTCCTGGAATTTAATATGAAAAATAAATGCAAAATATCTGAGAAAATTTGTCCATTAGATGAAAAAAAACAAATTATATCAGACGCAATATCTCGAGGGGATGAAGTTGATATTGTATATGTAAACTCTAAGGATCAAAAATGTCAAAGAGTAATTAGACCTAAATACCTGGGAGAAATGAATTATTTTGGTAAAAACTATTTAGGAGTTGAAGGATATTGTTGTTTGAAAGGTCAGAATCGTTCTTTTCGTTTAGATAGAATATTAGCTATAAGAGAAAAAGATACTGGCAAAACTTTCGGAATGTGGTAGCCTTTTATCTAGAGAAAAAAGAAAAGATAAGGAAAAAG
>JAGLSE010000040.1 GCA_023135905.1 Candidatus Omnitrophota bacterium | reverse complement strand
GGGGTGAGACCTCGAAATGCGAAATGATAAAGAAGAAAAGGGTTAGAGCGTTGAAGGTTAACGAGTTGGTGAGTTAGAAAAAAATAGCAGGCTTCAAAATTCAGGATGCAAGATACAAGATAAGGCAAAAGGTTAGAGGAAAAAGTAGGGAGACGGGAGAAACGGAGACCGAGAGATTAACGAAAGACGAGAGACGAATCGCTTTGCTCTGACGAGGGACGTGAGGAGAAAAGGATCCGCGGATTATGCAGATTAATGGAGAATGAAAAAACGTAGAGACAGACCCTTGCGCCCGAGACAATATACAATTAATAAAAATAGGCATTAATAGAAAGAAAAATAAAATTTGGTATATTTATCTTAATCAAAAAAGGAGCAAATGATGAAGCTTACTAGAGACTTGGTTGTTTTTGATATTGAAACAACAGGCACTTGGATCGAAAAAGACAAAATCGTGGAGATAGCCATGATTAAGACTCATCCTGATGGGATGACTGAAATATATCATAAAAAGGTTAATCCGGAGATGAATATTCCTGATATTATAAGTGAGTTAATTGGTATTACTAATGAAGATGTAAAAGATGCTCCTTTGTTTAAAGATATTGCTATGGAAATATTGGAATTTATTGATAATTGTGATTTTGGCGGTTTTAATATTGAGCGTTTTGATTTGCCGTTATTAGCTAGAGAGATGCGGGAATCCGGAAATAAGTTTAATTGGAAAGTTTGTAAGGTTTATGATGTGCAAAAAGTTTATCATTTAAATGAAAAGAGAGATTTAACGGCTGCTTATAAATTTTATTGCAACAAAAATCATGATAATGCTCATTCAGCGTTATCCGATACAGAAGCAACCTTAGAAATACTTTCTGCCCAAGTATCTCAATATGGCAAAAATGATCAATTGGAATCATTGGGTTCTTTTGAGTATAAAGTAATTGCTGATTTCTATGATGATGAACGTAAATTTCGTTGGTGGAATGGAAAATTGTATATGATGTTCGGTAAATATGCTAAAAAAGGCAGTCTTCAAGAAGTTGTATCCAAAGATCCGAAATATTTAGAATGGATAGTTTCTGCTAAGTTTAGTGAGGAAATTAAGGTTTTGGTTCAAGATGCGCTTATCGGTAAGTTTCCGGTTCAAAACAGTAGTAAGTAGTATCAAAACAAATAGCTATAAAAATAATTTTATAAATTTCTAATATATCTCTTAAATTTTTAGAGGTTATTTGATATAATAATTTTGTTTAAATATTTAGAGTATATAAAATAGAAAAAGGAGAAAATAAGGTGGGTTTGATTTCGTTGCTTTTTCAACAGCCAGTTGCTTTTTTTATATTGGTAGTTGTATTGTTGTATTCTGTTATTATTCATGAGATTTCTCATGGTTGGGTGGCTTATCTTTTTGGTGATGGTACTGCCAAGAATGAGGGAAGGCTTTCTTTAAACCCGGTGAGGCATGTTGATCCTTTAGGGGCAATCGCTCTTTTTTTGGTTGGGTTTGGGTGGGCAAAACCTGTTCCGGTAAATTATAGAAATTTAAAAAATTTTCGTGTAGGTTTAGTTATGGTTGCTTTGGCCGGATGTGTTGCGAATATAATTATTGCATCGATTGCGATTATATTGTTAAGTTTTGAAACGGTAAATAGTAATGCTACTTTTGTAATGATACTTGAAATTGTTGCTAGGATAAATATTCTATTAGCCGCTTTAAATTTAATTCCTATGCCTCCTTTGGATGGATCGAAAATACTTATGGGATTTCTTCCTAGGAGTGGACAGAGATTCGTTACGCTAATAGAACCTTACGGGTTTTTTATTTTAATATTCTTTCTATATATGGGTGTATTAGAACCAGTAATTGAATTTACCCAAAATTTTATTATCGGTATAATTAGTGTATTTTTGAGAGGATTGAATTTAAATATAGGTTGACATCAGTATATCTTTATGTAAAATTTTTATTAAAAATAAAATAAATTATGGAAAAATCAGGCGAAAAATCAAAAATTGAAAAAATAAAAAAACAGAATGCCCAGTTCGAGAAGAAGAGTCCTTATAACTTTTGTGACCGCTGGTGTGAAAGGTGCCAACCAGAGGTTCGGAATGGATGTAAAGTCTATCAAGACGAATTTGACAGAAATCTAATATTAATTTCGAATGGTAAAGATCCTTATAATATGGACTTTTTTATTGAAGAACAGTATACTAGTATTGATAAGACTTTAGAACTTATGCAAGATTTAGTTGAAGATGAATATGGTTTTTCTGATGAGGATAATAAAAATATAGGATCTCAGAAAGAAAGAAAACAATTTTTGGAAAATCCTTTTTATAAACTTGTTGTCCAATATTCTAGAGAAGCCCATGATTTTTTAAAAGATGCTTTTTATAATAAAGATGAAGTTGAATCGGAATTAGTAGATGATTATGAGACTATTAGTTGGTATCACACACTTTTACCTTCGAAAGTTCATAGATTATTATGTGATGCTAATATAAAGGATGAGAATGATTCTACTCGGTATGCGGATGCTTTTGCTCAAATTGCAATAATTAACAAATCCATCGGTAATTCTGAAAAAGCATTGCAAGATATTTTAAGAGTAAAGATTTCTTATAATTACGTTATTTTCGATCTGCTTGAGTTACTTTCACAAATTGCTAATCAAGTAAAATTAATAGAAGATCTTTTAGTCAGCGAAATAAAGTAGTTTTTTTCCTTCTGATAGAGTAATAAAAAACCAGTAATACTGTATAATAAATAGGTTTAAATAAAAATGTATTTTATTTTTATTTTCTTAGTTTAATAAATGAGACTTAGATTTTTCGGAGAAAAATCT
>JAGLSE010000004.1 GCA_023135905.1 Candidatus Omnitrophota bacterium | reverse complement strand
TTTTTTTATACATATTTAGTATATATTAAAGTATTTTTTTTATTTTGCAAGTATTTTTTTAATTTTTTTGAAGCGATATCTGATCCTCAAAATGCATGAAAATACTTAAAATTTGATTATTACCTTGAGAACAAACATTTTTTCTGTTACAATTCTAGAAATTAGGAAATGAATGCGCAAAATTTGCCGGAGTAACTCAGTTGGTAGAGTAGCTGTTTCGTAAATAGCAAGTCGTGGGTTCGATTCCCGTCTCCGGCTTTCTTTTTAGTACAGAAATATTTTTTTAAAAATTAGTATGATAATAAAATACTTTAAATTACTTAAAAAGAAAAATTTTTCTTTGCTCTGGGTCAGTCAAATTATATCTCAATTTGGAGATAGGTTAACTCAAGTAGCTTTAGTTGGTTTAGTATCTAAGGCTTCTATGTCATCATCCAGTTTAGCGATAGTAATGAGTATGGCAACTATTCCTGTTTTCATCTTTTCTCCTATATCAGGTGTTTATATTGACCGTTGGAGCAAAAGAAAGACTATGTACCTAAGTGACCTTTTACGCGGCATATTTATAATACTGATTCCCATTTTTTTCTTTATTTTTAAATCTTTATGGCCGATTTATATATTAATTTTTTTATCATTTAGTGCCGGGAGATTCTTTATCCCCGCTAAAATGGCATTTATTCCTGAACTTGTGGAGAAAAAAGATATATTTTTAGCGAATTCACTTATATCTGTTACCGGATCGATTGCGGCTGTATTAGGTATTGGATTAGGGGGGATAATTGTCGATAATTATGGCGTAACGAATGCTTTTTATATTGATTCATCTACTTTTATAATTTCCGGATTATGTATTTTTTTTATTTCAAAAATTGAGGGCGGAAAAATTTGGGCAAAAGATATTTTAAATTTAAGTAAAGATGTTGTTGGTACTGTAAAAAACACATTTATATTTGAGTTTAAAGAAGGGTTAAAATATATCTTTAATTCTCACGAAACCAAATATGCTTTTAAGACATATTTATTCCTTTTTTCTTATATCGGTTCTTTATATGTTGTTATGATACGCTTTATACAAAATACTCTTTCTACAGTAACCAAAGATTTAGGGTTTGCGGCAGTTGCTTTAGGCGCTGGTATATTCATAGGTTCATTGGTTTACGGATGGATTGCTCATAAAGTATCTATTAAAAAAATAATTAATATCGCTGTTTTATCATCTTCCTTATTTTTAATATTTTTTGTTATTTTATTAAAAAATTATCCTTATACCCTATGCGCGATTTTACTTTCCTTTATTTTAGGCTTAAATATTTCTCCGGCATTTATTGGGGTCAATGCTTTAATACATAAAAACAGTGACAAAAAATTATTGGGACGAATATTTAGTGGTTTAGAATTTATATCTCATCTTGGGTTTTTAATTGCAATGTTTATTTCCTCTTTTTTCGCGGATTTATTTAACCCCTTTACAGTTATAAAAACTATTGGTATAATTGGTTTCATTTTTTCATTAATTTTATTTTTTAATAATGATAAACAATGATTAGAATCAAAGAGTTTAAAGAACCTCAACATAATTTAAAGAGTGAAAAATTTGTTAATCCCAAGAAACTTATTTTACCGTTATGTCAACATACTGGAAGACCTTCGACGCCTTGCGTTAAAATAAAAGATGAAGTTGAAGAAGGACAATTATTAGCCAAAGAAGACGGATTCATTTCCGCTCAGTTACATTCACCCTCTAAAGGCAAAATATTAAATATTAGCAATTTTAATCATCCGGTTTTACAAAAAGGTAATGCCATTGTTGTATTATGTAGTCCTGAAAAAAAATCTTATTCTTTAAGAAAACATATTGATGATTTGGGAAATGACGAAATAGTCGATATTATAAAAAATAATGGAATAGTTGGTATGGGAGGAGCAGGTTTTCCTAGCCATGTAAAATTACAACCTCCAAAAAAAATTGATACTTTACTTATAAATGGCTGTGAATGTGAACCTTTTCTATCTACTGATCATAGATTAATGATTGAAAATTTAAAAGAAATATTTATTGGAATAGAAATAATAGCAAAACTTATCAAACCTAAGCGAATTGTTTTTGCTTTAGAAGAGAACAAAACAGAAGAAAAAAAACAAATAAATTTTTATATAAACACAAGAAAATTCAAATTACCTAAAACAGAGCTTATAATTTTAAAAACAGCTTATCCTCAAGGTGGAGAAAAACAATTAATATATGCCGTAACTAAACAAAAAGTTCCAGGTGGTAAACTTCCTTTAGATATAGGATGCCTTGTTCATAACGTTGCTACTTGTTTCGCTATTTATGAAGCTGTATATTTAAATAAACCTTTGATTGAACGGTTAGTCAGCTTTTGCGGAGATAGCCTTGTAAAACCAAAAAATGTCTGGGTTAAAATAGGCACAACTCTTCAGGAATTGTTTGACCAAAAAATACTTGAATTCATAAATGAACCTAAAAAAATAATTTCTGGCGGACCTATGATGGGTATAACCCTTACCAATCTCGAGTATCCTATATTAAAAGGGAACGGTGGATTTTTATTTTTGCGTAATCATGTCACAGAAATTAAAGAGTCCGCGTGCATTAGATGTGCTAGATGCATCGATGTTTGTCCCATGAATTTGTTACCTCAAGAATATGTTAAAAGAGTAAAAAATGAAGAGTATAATAATTTAGTAGATTTAAATATAAAAGATTGTATTGAATGCGGTTGTTGCGCTTATATTTGTCCTGCTCAATTACCTATTGTCCACTATATCAAAACAGGTAAGGTTTATGTCCCTAAGAATTAGCTGTTCACCTCATTTAAAAACTAAACTGACGATACCTGCAATAATGTTTCAAGTAATATTAGCACTTATCCCTGCAATTATTGCTTCAATATTATTTTTTGGGATTCAGGCAGTTTTTATCATTCTAAATTGTATTCTTACTTCTGTAATAACCGAAACTATTATATTAAAAGTCAGAAAAAAACCTTTGCTTATCAAAGATTTTAGCGCAATTTTAACCGGTTTACTGTTAGCATTAATTTTACCTTCAGGAACTAAATGGTATGCCGCAACATTAGGCTCGATATTCGCGATTTTAGTCGGTAAACATATTTTTGGAGGATTAGGTGCGAATATTTTTAACCCGGCTTTAATTGGAAGAGCTTTTCTTATGGCCGCGTATCCAAAAATGTTAACGACTTTTCAATTGCCAAAATCATTTTCTAATATCGCGGTCAATTCTGTCGATGCTCTAAGTGCTGCTACCCCTTTATCGTTAAGAAAATTTAGCCAAACCATAACTCCCACTATAGATTTATTTTTTGGTAACATTCCAGGGAGTATTGGTGAAACTTCTGCCGTATGTCTTATTCTCGGAGGGGGTTACCTAATTATTCGAAAAATAGCAGATTGGAGAATTGCTGGTAGTCTTTTAGCTACTACGGCTATTATATCCTCTATAGGATATTTTTTAAATCCATTGAATGGGTCGATGTTATTTCATCTTTTCAGCGGGGGACTACTATTAGGTGCTCTATTTATGGCTACTGACCCTGTAACTACGCCTATCACTAGAGTCGGCCGATATATTTTTGGCATAAGCGCTGCAATAATGATAATGGTAATTAGATATTTTAGCGGATTACCCGAAGGAGTTATGTATTCTATTCTTTTTATGAATGCTATTACACCATTAATTAATCGGTACACAAGACCAAAGAGGTTTGGAATATGAAAGAAGTATTAAAAATAACTGGTGTATTAACTTCAATATGTATAATTTGTGTTTTTCTTCTTTCTTTTGTTTATGGAATAGCTGTTGAAAAAATTGAAATAAATAAACAAAAAAGAGTAGAGGATGCGATAATAAATTTAGCTCCAAATGCTGAAAAAATAGAAAAAGTCAAAATTGATAATGAAACAATATATAACTTGTTCAATAATAAAGGTAAAATTTTTGGGTATGCATTTATTGCCGAAGGTCAAGGTTACCAGGGAAAAATTAAAATGCTTTCAGTTATCGATGTTTCTTTGAAAAAATTACACGGTATTGAAGTTGTTGAATCGATTGAAACTCCAGGATTAGGTGCAAAAATTAAAGATGATCCTTTCAAAACTCAATTTATAAATATAAATATATCAAAAGATATAGAATGTTTAAAAGATGATCCCAAAAATGATAACCAAATAAAAAGTATTACTGGGGCTACCGTATCTTCAAGAGCGGTTACCAATATTTTAAACAAAAAAATCAATATTATAAAAAATTTGGTGAATAAAAAATGAAAGAGTTTATTAAAGGTTTATGGCATGAACATCCGGTTTTTCGTCAATTATTAGGCATGTGTCCAACCCTTGCTGTCACAACTTCGGCTTTAAACGGAATTTCTATGGGGTTATCTGTTGTCTTTGTTTTATTTTTTTCATCTTTAGTTGTTTCTTTAATTAAAAAAATTGTACCTCCTCAAGTACGGATAGCAGTTTATACGGTAATAATTGCCACATTTGTTACTATTGTTGATATATTTTTACAAGCCGTATTTCCTGATATTAGTATGGCTTTAGGGCCGTTTATACCATTAATTATAGTTAACTGCATTATATTAGGGAGATGTGAAGCTTTTGTTTCTAAACATAGTTTATCGGATTCTCTTCAGGATGCTCTAGGTATGGGGCTAGGATTTACATGGGGTGTTTTTCTTTTAGGTTCCATTAGAGAATTATTCGGTGATGGATCTATATTAGGATTTAGAATTTTATCTTCAAATTATAATCCTTTAATTGTAATGATTTTGCCAGCTGGCGCGTTTATAGTATTAGGATTTTTAGTGGCCATTATGAATAGTTTAGAGAAATGATTGATTTACTTTTAATTTTTATATCGACTTTATTAATTAACAATCTTGTACTTTCTTCTTTCTTAGGAATTTGTCCATTTCTTGGGGTATCCGGAAAAATAGAGTCTGCTTTCGGTATGGGAATGGCCGTTACGTTTGTAATGACCTTAGCTACCAGCATAGGATGGTTAATTTATCATCTTATTTTAGTTAAATTTGGGTTATTATATCTGGAGTATGTGGTATTTATTTTAGTTATTGCCTCCTTGGTTCAAATGGTAGAGATGTTTATTAGAAAATTTTCTACTAATCTTTATCAATCATTAGGTATATTTTTACCTTTAATAACAACAAATTGCGCAATATTAGGGGCAGCACTTTTTATGGTTTCACGTAATTATAATTTCTTGGAATCAGTTGTTTTTGGATTTTCCGGTGGATTAGGATTCTCTCTAGTTCTTTTAATTATGGCTGGTATACGTGAAGAACTTATATATGCTGATATTCCTAAAGCATTTAAAGGGGCTTCTCTTACTTTGATTACCGCAGGATTACTGGCACTTATTTTTATGGGATTTTCCGGTTTAATTAGCGCTTAAAATGAAAGATATTTATATTTCTATTCTAATTTTTGGTTTAATGGGGTTTACTTTTGCATTACTTTTAGCAATTTTAAGTAAGAAGTTAAAAGTAGAGGACGATCCTCAAGTTGAAAAAATTTTAAACGCTCTTCCTGGTTTAAATTGCGGAGCCTGCGGATTTAGCGGTTGTCGTCCATATGCTCAATCCGTTGTTGAAAAACGTGAATTATTTTCTGGTTGTTTGCCTGGTGGAGACGACACAAATAATCAGCTTTCAAAAATCTTGGGTATATCTGGGAATGTAGTTACTCATCAGAAATTAATAGTTTGTAAATGTCAGGCAAAATCAAATGAAAAAAAATCATCAAACACCTATTTTGGACCTTTAACCTGTAAATCAGCTCATCTAACCGGTGGTCCAATTGATTGTTCTTACGGGTGTCTTGCCTTAGGTGATTGTATTAAAATATGTCCGACTAATGCCTTAGAAATCAAAGATAACAGAATCGAAGTTAATAACCAAAAATGTATTAATTGCGGTAAATGCATAACTATATGTCCTAGAAATTTATTTGAACTGGTGCCTTCAAAAAAAGATAAAATGACCCATTACATAGCATGTAATAATAAGGATAATGCGTTATCTGTTAAAAAGGTCTGTTTAACCGGATGTATTGGCTGTGGAATATGTGCAAAAATACCTGAAACTCCATATTTTTTAAAAGAAAACCTTTCTTATATTGACTACACAAAAGTATCCTCTGATGAACCTCTTGAAAACGGAATGAACAAGTGTCCTACTAAATGTATACTTAAAATAAATGTTTAAAGAGATAGTAGAAGTAGATGCAGTTCTTTCCGATAAAGTAAAAATTAAATTTTTAAAAAATGGAATGTGTGATTGCTGCAAAATGGATAGTATGTGCGGTAAAGGCAATAATAGTTTAGTGATACATGACTGCGGATTTAAACTTTATAAAAATGATAAAATTGAAATAGCTATTGAAGAACGTAAAACCATATTAGCTAGTCTTATTATATTTTTTGTGCCAGGTTTTTTATTTATTTCAGGGTTAATAATTTTTAAGAGTAGGGGAGAGTTAGAAAGTTTTTTTCTTGCTTTAGGTGTAATTAGTGTCTATTATATGTTTGTAAAAATTATTTTAAAAAAATATGGTAAAAAGTTTAACCTAAAAATTTTAAGAAAAATATGAATATTGCAATACTTGCCTCAGGAAACGGATCGAATTTTGAAGCTTTAGTTAAAGCGTCTAATCAAAAAAAAATTCGATCAAAGATTAAACTCTTAATCACAGATAAAGAAAATGCGTTTGTTAGAGAAAGGGCGAAAAAAAATAATATTGCTGAAATTTTTGTTGATCCTAATAAATTTGAATCCCGATTAGATTTTGATAAATATATAATCAAAATCTTGTTAAACAAAAAAATTAATTTAATCATACTTGCGGGATACATGAGAATTTTGACACCATTTTTTACTAAAAAATTTAAAAATAAAATTTTAAATATACACCCTTCAATCTTACCTTCTTTTAAAGGGACTAACTCTATAGCTAGAGCATTAGATTTTGGTTGTAAGGTCTTTGGTGTAACCGTTCATTTTGTGAATGAACATCTGGATAACGGTCCTATAATTCTGCAGGATTCTTTCGCGATTTCTCAAAATACTTGTTTAAAATCACTTGCAATAAAAATACATAAGCTTGAACATAAATCATACCCGTTGGCCGTAAAGCTTATTGAAGATAATAAGATAGAAATTAAAGGTAGACAAATTATATTCAAATAACCTATATAAATTAGTCTGCTATTTAATGCAATTGAATTAAGTATTCATCCAATTTTTTTATTTCATCTGTCATATTTCTATTTATAAAAATTTCTTTAGCTTTCAAAAGATTTTCTCTAGCTTTATCAATGTTATTTAATTTTGAATAGGCTAACCCCAAGTTAATGAAAGCACGTGAGTTATCTGATTCAATATCTAATATTTTTTTGAAATAATTAATAACATCTTCATATTGGTTTAAAGTCCAATAAATCCAACCTAACTTTTCTAAAGTTATAATTGAGTCCGGTTTAATATCTAAAGCTTTCAAATAAACTTTTAAGGCATTTTCATAATCTTCATGGAAAATATAATTAATCCCTAAATTATAATAAGCTTCAAAATAATTAGGATTCAAATCAATAGCTTTTTTATAGTTTACGTTTGATTCTTCATAATTTTTTAAATCGTAATATATAATACCTAAATTATAATAGGTGTCGGGTAAATTAGGATTTACATCAATGGATTTTTTGTAATGCTCTATAGATTTTTCATATTCTCCTAATTTAAAATAAATGGAGGCCTTATTTTGATATACTTCAAAACTAACCGGGTTTAATTTAGAAGCAATATTAAAAACTCGCAATGCGTCATTGTATTTTTCTAACGACAGATAAATATACCCTATCCTAAAATTAGCTTCATAATTATCCGGTGTTATCTCTAAACATTTTTTAAAGTTAATTAAAGCTTCATCGGGTTTATTAAGAAGATAAAAACAATTTCCCAGCCCTAAATAACCTTTACTATTAAAAGAGTTTATTTCTATGCCTTTTTTATAAGATAATATTGCTTCCTGGTAGTTTTTCACTTTAAAATGTTGATTGCCTATAGAAATGTGATAGTCAGACGTATATTTTTTGTTTATATTATTATTTATTTTATCTTCGGAATACTTTGTTAAATTAGATTTATCTTTATACGCGTTGAAAACAATTTCTTGACTTTTTTCATTAAATATATCTTTAATTAGGACTTTATTGATATCTTGAAATGAAGAATACGTCGTTATAAGTTCTTTTACTATTTTTTCTATTTCTTCTAAAATAGATATAACATTTTTCTTATCTTTTTTTAATGCTATATCAAAGGTTACATATAAAATACCCGAAGAATAATCAGAATAAAAACTATTAATTAAATAATTATTTGAAATTTCGTCCGATGACTTAAAATAACTTTCCATTCTTTGGCGTACCAATACCGCAATGAATTCTTCTATGGGTATATCATATTTTTGTATATGATTACCTTCGGTATCACCTAAAGCATTAGGATTAGAAACGGGTATATATAATTCCCGTTCCAGCATTTCTTTGTAAGATATTAATCCCATTTCAAACTTAATTTTATCAGGAATAAAACCTATCCTATAAATATCTAATCCACTAGCTTCGATATCCGAAATAACAAAACTATAAAATCTAGGAGGACTATCCATATTGAGCAGGACTCGGGTTAATGCTTGAGAAATTTTTCTTATATCTTCGGCAACATTTTTGTCCCAATCACCTTCTTTATCTATTAAGTTTTTAAATGGTGTGTAAATCCAAATGGTTTCACCTTTTTTCCAAACTCCTACATCTAAGTTAAATTCTTCTTTACAAATTTTTTTTAAAATATTATCAATATTTTCAGGTGAATATGATGGAGGAAGGGTGCAAGACGAAAGGATAAATAAGATAAGACTAAACGTCAGAAGCCCGCAAACGTTCTTTATCATGGATTTTAAAGATATCGACGATTTCATCAAATTCAAGTTCCCCTTTACTTAAAAGCTCTTTTGAAAAAAAATCTAAAAGTTTTATTTCTTTGGTTAATATTGTTTCAACATCTTTTAAACATTGGTTCATTATGTTTTGAATATCATCATCAATCCTTTTCTTTAAATTTTCTGACATTCCGCTGTTTCTACCATTAAACCCATAAATAGAACTAGCATCAAAATTACCTAATAATCCGCTATCACCCATCCCATATTTAGATACCATATCGTGAGCTAAATTTAAGGCCATAGCGAAATCTGAAGAAACACCGGAAGTTGTACTGCCAAAGACCGTCTTTTCGGCAACATAACCGCCTAAAGAAGTTTTTATATTTGCCAAAAACCATTCTTTGTTAGGAGCATACAGTTCTTCTGTCGGTCTATGACCAACAAACCCTAAAGATCCTTTACGAGGAATAATAGAAGCTTTAATAACGTCATCTGTCGGATGAGTAAGATATGCAATAATCGCATGACCGGCTTCATGTACTGCTGTCCATTTTTTTTCAGTTTCACTTAAAACAATTTGGCTTTTAAGACCAAAAACAACTCTATCATAGGCTTCCGACAAATCTTTGTAGGTTATACGTTCTTCTTTATTACGTATCGAGATTAAAGAAGCTTCTCTTACCATATTTGAAATATCAGCTGGTGAAAAGCTTAAGGTTCGTTTTGCCAATACATTAACATCAATAGTCGGATCAAAATCAACTAAATTAAGATAATATCCAAATAATTGTTCTCTATCTACTAAACGCGGTTTATTTATATGAATTTTTCGGTCAAACCTCCCAGCTCTCATTAAAGCGGGGTCTAATTCACTTTCGTTGACATTTGTTGCGGCTATAACGACTATATTGTTTTCTGATTGTCTAAGACCATCCATCTCAGTCAAAAGCTGATTAACCGTAGCATTGTAATCCATACCTGCTCCCATACCACTAATTCCTACACGTGGACGGGCTATTGTATCTATTTCATCAATAAAAATTAAACAACCGCCATGAATACTGGCAAAATTTCTAGCTTCCTTAAATAAGGATTTTATTTTCCCAGAACCTACACCTACGAATATTCCAACAAACTCACTGCCTACAGCTGATAAAAATGGTAATTCTGTTTCGGTAGCTATAGCTTTAGCCAAATAAGTTTTTCCGCAGCCCGGAGGGCCAACCATTAGTATACCTTTAATTATTTTACCGCCTACCCGGTTTAATTGAGCTCTATCTTTTAATAAGCTTATGACTTCCCAAACTTCATTTTTTGCCATACTAGCGCCAACAACATCTGACCACTTCACATTAACACTTTCGGCTTTTACTCGTTTTTGTCCTAGTTTGCTCAATCCGCCGCCAGACATCATCCAATAATTCATCAAAGTAATTAAACTAACAAAAACTAACGCTGAAATAATACTTAAAAAGAATTGTAATGGTATACTTGCTAGAGTCATTTTTCTATAAAACGCCTCTAAACTTAAAAAGTTTTTTATCCCTATACCAACAAGCGCTATTATCCCGGCAAATAATATTAGAAGGAATGAGATAACGAGAATTTTAACCCAATATAATTTTATGAATTGTTTTATTTTTTTTATTTCCATAACAATCAAATTTAAGATACCATATATTTTATTTTTTGTCTATTATTAGAGTTAACATCTCTTACAAAAAAAATCTTGTCAAAAAAAAGTTTAACTGATATACTCCAAAATATAGATTTTTGAAAACTATTAACCAAATTAATTTAAAAATAATATATATTTATGAACAAAGCTATTCTTTTAATATCATGCCCAGATCAAAAAGGTATAACTGCTGCTATAACTAATTTTGTATTTAGTTATAATGGTAATATTGAACACGCTGATCAGCATATTGATTTTCAGTCTAACATATTTTTTATGCGTATTGAATGGTCATTAGAAACCTTTGATATACCAAAAAATAATATTGTTAAAGAATTTTCTCCTTTGGCTGAAAAATTCAATATGAACTGGAATCTTTATTTTACTCAAAAAATCCCCCGAATAGCAATATTTGCTTCTAAACACACACATTGTTTATATGATTTGCTTCTTAAAGTCAAACAAAACGTTTTTAAATGTGAAGTGCCTTTAATACTAAGCAACCACTCCCAAGTCGCTCCTGTAGCTAAAGAGTTTGATGTTAATTTTTATGAGTTTCCTAAAGATTC
The DNA here is from genome assembly GCA_023135905.1 of Candidatus Omnitrophota bacterium. GTDB lineage: Bacteria > Omnitrophota > Gorgyraeia > Duberdicusellales > 4484-171 > JAGLSE01. The sequence continues at coordinate 19,450 of JAGLSE010000004.1, read as the reverse complement.
AAATAATAAATCGATCATCGAAAAAGAGGAGATACATTTACTTAAAAAAGAGAAAATTGATCTTGTTGTTCTTGCAAGGTATATGCAAACTCTGACTAAACAATTTATCTCTGAATTTCCTAATCAGATAATAAATATACACCATTCATTTCTACCGGCATTCATCGGCAGTAACCCTTATAAACAGGCTTATAATCGAGGCGTAAAAATAATAGGTGCAACTGGTCACTATGTTACTGAACAATTGGATTCCGGTCCAATTATAGAACAGGATATAGTTCGTGTCAGCCATCGAAGTTCTTTAGATGATTTAAAGAGAGAAGGACAAGAATTAGAAAGAGTTGTTTTAAGTAGAGCAGTTCGTTGGCACTTAGAACGCAAAATTTTAATATACGATAACAAAACTGTTGTTTTTGATTAAATTATTGCAATATTTTAAATTTATGATAAATTAATTGTTACTCTATTTTTTTAGTAAAAGTGATTTATACTCCTAAACATTAAATGTAAAAAAAATTAAGGAGAAAATATGAAAAGACTTTTTGGATTTTTGTCTATTTTTATAATCATTTTCACCATTCCTCTTGTTTTTTCAGGTTGCGGATCTAAAAAACCGAAAGACAAAAAAATAATTATCTGGCATTGGATGAATGACAGAAAAGATGCTTTGGAGAATCTAGCTTCTCAATATAAAAATTTAACTGGTTTAACCGTCGAGTTTAAACTTTTCTCTCCTCCAGATATTTATTCTCAAAAAGTAATTGCAGCGGCTAGGTCTGGTAATCTTCCTGATATTTTCGGTATCCTCGGTGAAAAGAAGACTATGTCTTCCTTTATTAAAGCAAATCATGTGTTAGATTTAACTCCGTATATGGAAGAGAATGATAAATCTTGGGAAAACTCTTTTTATCCTCAAGCCTTGGAAGTAAATAGGTTCAGAAAAAATAATAGCTATGCCATTGAAGAAGGAATATATGGTGTTCCGATTGATTTAACTGTAATGGAATTTGTATATAATAAAGATATCTTTACAAAAGCCGGATTAGACCCCGAAAGTCCGCCTGAAACATTCGAGGAATTTTTAAGTTATGCTAAAACAATTAAAGAAACCTTGGGAATAAATGGATTTATCTGTGGTTGGGGTGAAGGATGGCTTATTAATGCTCTTGCTGTAGAATGGGCAATTAATTTAATGGGTGAAGATAAATTTATTCAAACAATTGAAGGTAAGGTTCCTTACACAGATAAACAATGGGTCGAAGTTTTTTCTATGTTTTTAAAAATGGAACACTCCGGAATATTAGCTGATAACATCACTTCTATGATAAATAAAGAGTCTGAAGATCTTTTCTCTAGAGGCAAAGCGGCCTTTTCATTTAATGGAAGCTGGGCTGTTAATGTTTACAAACAATTGGCGCCGGACTTAAACTATAAGTTTTTTCCTTTACCAAAAATTTCCGACAATTATCCTGTTAAAATTTGGGGTGGAGCTGGTTCGTCTTTTATGCTACATAAATTTTCTAAAAATAAGAATGATGCTGTTGATTTTTTAAAATGGATTACTTCTAATAATCAGCAAAACTTTTTGTCTAAAGAAACCAATAATTTACCTTCAATAAAAAATTGTCAGGAAGGTCTACCTGAGGTTCTTATTGATATTGTTGATGTTCTTGATTCCCTCACTCACCCAAATATCTGGCCTATAAATGAAAACTCTAGGGTATTAGAAGCTTTTAATTCTGGGCTGCAGCAAATTACAATGGGACTAAAAACGCCAGCAGAAGTTTGTGCGGAAATTCAGAAAATAAAGGAAAGGGTCTCTACTAAATGAATGATTATAGAACTAAAGATAAAGTAATCAATTTTGCATTTGTTTTTCCAGCATTATTAATTTTTTCTATTTTTTATTTATATCCTTTTTTTTATTCTTTCATTTTAAGTCTCCATAGATCTGATGGGATTTTTACATATGATTTTGTCGGATTAGCCCATTTCCGAGATATTTTTCAAGATAAAGCATGGTGGCGGTCTCTCTATAATGGCGGGTATATTACATTTTGGGCTTTAACCTTTCAGAATATACTTGCATTTAGTTTAGCTCTTGGAGTTGATAGGGCAATAAAAACAGGTAAAATTTATCGTGTAATATTTTTTATTCTCCCGGTTTTATCAGAAATAATTATTGGTTTGTTGATGAGAACAATACTTTTATCGGAACCAGGAATTCTAAACCAATGGTTAGATAAAATCGGGTTTGGATTTATGATCCAAGACTGGTTAGGTAAAGAACATGTTCTTTTAACGACTTCTTTAGTTCATTGTTGGAAAGGATTCGGATGGGCTTTTATAATATTGCTTGCAGGACTTCAAACTATACCCGAACAGCTCTATGAAGCTGCACGTATTGACGGAGCGAACTATATACAGCGTTTTTCAAAAATCACATTGCCCTTACTTATGCCTGTAGTTTCTATGGTTATAGTTTTAACTCTTTTAGGCACAATGCAGGCGTTCGCAATGATTCTCGCCTTAACCCGCGGATCAGGGAGGTTAACTGAAGTGCCTGTTATGATTATATATAATCATCTTCGAGGGAATCAAGTTGGACTGGCTTGTGCTGAAGGTATTATTTTAGGTTTTATATTAGTATTAATATCTTTTAGCATGTTTGCTTTTTCTAAATGGGTAAAGGAGAAATCATAATATGATTATTAAACCAAAAAAACTTATAGGACTTATACTTCTACATACTTTCCTTATAAGTGTTGCTTTAAGCTGTATCTGCCCACTTTTTTGGATGATAAACGCATCTTTTAAGACTAACGAAGAATTTCGTAATGATTATGGTCTTGAATTGGCTCATGAATTTAATGGAGATAACTATAAAAGAGCCATTTTTGACGGGGGATTGGGTACATACTTTTTAAACAGCGTTTTTTATACTTTTATAACTGTATTTTTTATAGTTATATTTTCATCTTTAGCTGCTTTTGCTTTTTCCCGTTTACAATTCCCAGGAAAGAACATAATCTTTTTTATATTTCTAACTGCAATGATGATACCATTGCCGGCAGGATTCGTGCCGGTATATATACTTTTGAATAAATTACATTTAGCTAACCGAATAGGTTATGTTATGGCTATGACAAATATGGGGTTATCTCTAAGTATATATTTACTTAAAACTTTTTTTGATCAGTTGCCTAGAGACTTAGAAGATGCTGCCCGTATTGACGGCTGCAGTAAATTGAGAATTTGGTGGCATGTTGGAATGCCTCTGGTAGCGCCGGCATTAGCTGTAGTAATTATTGTCAATTCTTTAACTGTATGGAATGAGTTTGTATTAGCTTCATTAATGTTTACAAATGCTAAATTGATGCCCGTTCAAGTTGGGTTGATGGAATTTTACAATAAAAATGTCATTGACCACACTCTTCTTATGGCTTCATTAGCTATAGCAGCATTACCTATTGTTACAATCTACATAATAATGCAAAAACATATTATTAAAGGAATAACCGCGGGAGCAATGGTAGGATGAAAAAAATATTTAAAAAAAATAAAAAACTATTAGGTTTAATCTTCTTTTATGCAATAACATTCTTTTTAATCAATCCTTGTTTTTCTCATGAATCTTCAGATGATGTCAATAAAGCTTGGTCACTTTTAGGTAAAGGAGACTTTGATGAAGTCTTTAAGCTCACAAATGAATCTATACACAAATATACGGAATCTGCCGATAAATTAGCTAGAAATTTAAAAGAGATTCCTCATAAAGGTGAAGAAAGTAATTATGAAATTATGAATAATGTTGCTACCTGTTATTTTATAAAAGCCGAAGCATTGGAAGATGTCGGGAAAATTGAAGAAGCTATAACAATTTTAAAAGAAGTTATTCAAAAATATCCTTATGCCCAAAGTTTTGATCCCAGAGGCTGGTATTGGTCTATAAAAGAAAAAGCTGAAGTTACTATCTGCAGATTAGATGACGGTTGTACAAATGAAACTGATGATATTATAGATAAAGATATTTTCATTAATCTTTATGATACCGGAACTGAATTCCCTGTAAATTATTTAAAATATGGTAAATTTGAAAATATCGGAACAAAAAACTATAAATATGTTATATCAGACCCTATAGGACTTGCTACCGCGACCGGAGAAGGAATTTATCCTAATACAACATCAGTTAAATTCGATCCTGAATTTGTAGAAATCAAAAAAATGCTCCAAAAGGTTAATCATTGGGAAATTTTTAATAGCCGCGATCTTAAAACAGCATTTTATAAATGGAATATTGCTTCTGAACCGCCCCCAGTTAAACTTTTTTATATCGCGGAATTACTGGAAAGAAGCGGACATATAAAACAGGCTGTTAAGGCCTATTATGCGATTTTAGTACATTTCCCTAACAGTTACGGCTGGACATACTGGCAAACTCCCTGGTATATAGGTAAAGCCGCACTTTATAGGATTAAAGTTCTTATTAAAAATTATCCCGATTTAAAGTTAAAATTCGAAGGTGCCGACATAAAAATTATCAATGGATATGATAATAGTGTCCGCAATGATATTTTTGTAACCAATCCCGGTGAATTATCAAAACTAACTATTTGGAAAAAACTAAGAACAAAAAAAAGGCATAAATCTACAAAGATTAAAAGAACTATCGGAGAAAAAATTAAACTAGTTAATTACGCTAATGGAGATTGGAAATTATTTGTTAATAACAAACCTTTCATAATCCAAGGAATAACCTATGCGCCTACAAGAGTTGGTGAATCACCGGATAAAGGAACATTAGCTAACTGGACGACTCAGGATTTAAACGAAAACGGAATAATTGATTCTGCTTTTGAAAGCTGGGTAGATAAGAATAGAAATAACATACAAGATCCCGATGAAAAAATTATAGGTGATTTTGCTTTACTAAAAGAAATGGGTATTAATACCATTAGGTTGTATCATCAACCAGATGAACTAAATAAATCTCTGATTAAAAAACTATACGAGGATTATGGTATCTATGTAATGCTTGGAGATTTTCTCGGCAAATATACTTTAGGTAGCGGCGCGGAATGGGAAAAAGGGACTGATTATGATAACCCTGTAGATAAAAAAAATATGCTTGAAAGCGTTAAAAAAATGGTTATGGAATTTAAAGATGAGCCTGGAATATTAATGTGGTTATTGGGCAATGAAAATGTATATGGTTTAGGATGTAATGCCGACAAGAAACCTGAAAGTTTTTTTAAATTTGCAAATGAGGCGGCACTTCTAATAAAAGAACTTGACCCTCAAAAACGGCCGGTAGCCATAAGTTCCGGAGATACTTTGTTTTTAGATATATTTGCTAAAAATTGCCCTGATATAGATATATTCGGTACTAATTCATATCGCGGTAAATATGGGTTTTTAGATTTATGGAACGAAGTTAAACGTGTTAGCGGAAAGGCTGCAATGATTACTGAATATGGAACTTCATCACATGCGAAAGGGTATTCAGAAGACGAAGGCGAAGCCTATCAATCAAACTATCACAAAGGATGTTGGGATGATATAATGTCAAACTCTAATGGCTTCGGTGCAGGAAATGCTCTAGGTGGTATCGCTTTTGAATGGATAGATGAATGGTGGAAAGCCTATGAACCTTTTATACACGATAAAAAAGGTTTATTTAGCGGTCCTTTCCTCGATGGATATATGCATGAAGAATGGTTAGGGATAACTTCTCAGGGAAATGGCAAAAGTTCTCCCTATTTAAGACAGCTTAAAAAAGCTTATTTCACTTATAAGGAGCTGTGGAATTTAAAATAAGTTCACTTTACTTAATTTTGAGTTTGTAGTATAATAAATAGCAATAATTAATATTACATTAATAATAGAGAAGTACAATAGAAGGAGGAAGAATGAGAAAAACAAGTTTAGTAAAATTAGTCAGCTTTGTAACAATCTTTTGCTGCTTCGGAACTTTAGGTTTCAGTCAGGATTTAAAAGATTTTTATGTTTACGCTGACAAAAATTCACCATCAAATCATTTTATACCAAGTGGTTGGATGGGAGATCATGGAGATTTAAAATATAATGATCAAGATACAAAAGAAAAAGCATCTGGAACAACTTCTATTAAATTGACTTACTCAGCCAAAAAGTCACAAAATAACGGTTGGGCAGGGATTTATTGGCAATCTGCTCAAAACAACTGGGGTGAGAAAGATACAGGTTTCGACTTAACTGGTTATAATAAACTTGCTTTTAAAGCTAAAGGTGCCGTTGGAGGAGAAGTTATAACTACTATAAAAATTGGCGGGATTTCTACTAATAATGTAACCGGAGATCCTCTTTCGTTTCCTGATTCAGACTCTGTTGAATATGGACCGATTAAATTAACTAATGAATGGCAAGATTATTATATTAACCTTGTTGAAAAAGACCTCACATATATTAATGGCGGATTGTGTATAATTTTTAATGCTGATCATACCGGAGGAGAACAAACAATTAATTTTGATGAAATTAAATATACATATGACCCTACATTAGTCAAAGAAAAAGTCGGTGTAAACTTACCATTTTATGTATATGCTGATAGTTCTTCTCTTGATAACCACTTTATACCAAGTGGTTGGATGCCGGCTACTTCAGGTAAAGATTTAAGATTAGATATAAATTGGAAAAATTTACCCTTTAGCGGAGATAGTTGTATAAGATTAGAATACAAAAATGCTTCCGGTACTCGTTGGGCCGGAGTTTATTGGCAACAACCTGCAAATAACTGGGGAACTATACCTAAGGCCGGATTCAATTTACAAAGTGCTACTAAACTTACCTTTTGGGCAAGAGGAGATAAAGGTGGTGAAGTAATAACTGAATTTAAAGTCGGTGGAATCTCTAGTGGTGAATATATTGATACTGACAGTGCAAGCATAGGTCCTATTGAACTAACTAAAGACTGGAAACAATACGAGATAGACTTAAGAGGACGCGACCTTTCCTATATTATAGGAGGTTTTGCTTGGGCAACAAATATTGACGTAAATGACCCTGAAGGTATTGTTTTCTATGTTGACGAAATAAAATACGAAAAATAACATCTCAGATTTAATATTAAATATTTTGTTCATCAATAAGGAGTAAAAATTAACTATGAAATATTTGCAAGCTAAAAAGACTATTTTAGTGTGTACAGTATTAACTATTATTTATGCATTAACAGGTCATACTAGTTTATGTTTCGCTAAAAAAATAGAAATAAAATCAAACAATGGTGCTTATTCCTTAATTATCGATGGAAAACCCTTTTTAATGAAAGGTGTCAATTATAGTCCTGTTCCTATAGGAAAGGGCTATGACTATAAATTACCCTCAGATGAAAATAAACCTTGGTTAGTTGATGGTAAGCTTATGAGTGAAATAGGCATTAATTGCATTAAAATCTATTCTTCCGGAAAAGAGATAGGAAAACTTAAAGATTTTATTAGTGACATGTATGAAAAATTTGGTATTTACACGGTTGTAAGTGATTGGTTAGGTTTATGGGCCTATCCTCGGGCAAACTATTCTGATGAGAAGTTTAGAGAAGCTACTAAAGAAAGAATTATAAAAATGGTGTCTGCTTTAAAAGATGAAAAAGGCCTTCTAATGTGGGTGTTAGGTAATGAGAATAACTATACTTTTTCAGGACAACTCGGGTTTTGGACATCACCAGAAATAGAAGATCTTGATTCTCTTTTAAAAAAGCAAAATAAACGAGCTGAAATTTATTATTCGTTTATTAATGAACTTACTTTAGAAATAAAAAAGATTGATAAAGTCCATCCTGTAACTCTGGGTAATGGTGAAGAACAATTCCTCAATATCGCATCAAAAAACTGTAAAGATATAGATGCTTTATCAATAATAATTTACAGAGGAAAAAAATTAGGCAACATATTAAACATCATTAAAAACTCTTTTGATAAACCCATATTCTTATCAGAATTCGGATGTGATTCTTATGATGCTTTTCGAAATAAAGAAAATCAAGAAGTTCAATCTGAATTTATAATTTCTCAATGGGAAAATTTATTTGAAAACACGGTGATTAGCGGAAATGCCTCAGGAAATGCTTTAGGAGGGTTTATCTTTGAATGGAATGATGAATGGTGGAAACACAATGAAGGATATACCGATGATTGGTTGATTCATAATGTTGAAGCCGGATGGTCTAACGGTGCCTATTTCTATGACAATCGGGTAAAAGATAGCTTTAATATGAACGAAGAATGGTTCGGGATTGTCAGTTTAAGTGAAGAAATTGAAAATGGTATTAATAAAAGAGTTCCTAAAAAAGCTTATCACGACTTAGGTGATTTTTTTGCGACCTTAAATAAACATACTTCAAATTGAATTCATTTTCATAGCCATATAAACTACAAACAAGAGTTTATATGGCTATGATTCATGCTATGTAATATCTATAAACGCTTAAAATTTAAATTTATTAAGCCAAAGCAAGGTTCTTTGGTTTGAACAAATATATTTTCTGCAACCTACAATGAAAAATTATTGGAATATAGCTTTATTTTGTTCAATATTAATTCATACTATAGGTCTAGTTGGCCTTCCTTCATTTAATCAATCATTTAAACCACCAAAAAAGATTGATAAAAAAGAATCAATAAATGTTATCACTCAACAAATTGATAATATTAAAAGATTTGAAAAAAAAAATAAAGAAGTTAATCTTAATAATAATGAACCAAAACCGTTACCATATATAGAAGATTTGTTGACTGAATTTGAAGATAAAAATTCTTTTACTCAAAAAGAAAAACCAGAAATTTTTAATAAGAATAAAGATGAGGTAATATTCTCTAACTTATTGAAGAATAACGACTTACAAAATAACTCTGCTTATACAAATTATTACAAAATTATCCGAGAAAAAATAAGATCAAATACTTATAAGAACTATAATCTTAAGAAAAACGGTGATGTAATGCTTTCTTTTTTAATTCTTAGTGACGGCTCGCTTAAAAATATAGAATGTACCTCAAATTCGATTACGGACATAAGTTTAAAAAGAATTGCTCTAAATAGCATTCAACAATCCGCACCTTTTCCAACTTTTCCTTCTGAACTAAAGAAATATTCACAACTTAGATTCAACATTTCTATTCAATTTAAAAATTAATCTTAGGAAGCTCTTAAGCTGATAGTACTTAGGGGAAAATGGGAGACGGGAGACCGAAAGATTAACGAAAGACGAGAGACGAATCGCTTCGCTCTGACGAGGGACGTGAAAAGAAAAGGTCCGCAGATTACGCAGATTAACGGAGAACAAAAAAACGTAGAGACGTATTGGAGAAGCTCTTAGCTCATGGTACTTAGGGAAATTTAGAGAAATAAAGAAAAAGGGGAAAGTTGGGAGACTGGAGACTGGTGAAACGGAGACCGAAAAATAAGGATGAAACCCTTCGGGTTTAGGATGGCTGTTTTTTTTGTTTTGAATTTATGATTTTGAATTTGTTTAGGGTTTTATGTTTATAATTTGCATTTGCTTTTTTGATTTCTGATCTCTGACTTCTGTCATATAGCCTATTTTTTTCGTTTAGGATTTAGGATTTGATACTAAATCTTGACACTACTTAGAGACAGCAAATCATTGCAAAAAAGTTTACCTTAATGTATAATATATAAAATTTTTAAAGTAGAGGATATTGAAAATGAATATAGAAACACCTTATTATATTATTTCTGAACAGCGATTGCTGGAAAATTTAATCAAAATACAACAGATAAAAGAATCTAGCGGTGCAAAGTTTGTTCTAGCTCTTAAATGTTTTGCTACTTGGAGTGTTTTTGGTTTAATAAAAAAATATTTAGATGGGACAACTTCAAGTTCTGCCTATGAAGCCCGTCTAGGTTATGAAAAATTCGGCAAAGAAGTTCATGCTTACTGTGTTGGATATACCCTTGAAGATATAAAAGAAGTTGGTGCCTTCGCCAGCAAGGTTATTTTTAACTCTATATCTCAATTAAAAAGATTTTATCCTTATATTAACGGGACAAAATTAGGGCTAAGGATCAATCCCGGTATAAGCTATTCTAATTTTGATTTAGCCGATCCTTCTCGTCCTTTCTCTCGACTTGGGGTGATAAACAAAAAAGAAGTTCTTACTATTCTTCCTATGTTAAGCGGTGTCATGTTCCATTTTAACTGTGAAAATGATAATTTTGAAAATTTTTCTTCTAATCTTGACCATATTAGTAAAGTATATGGAGATGTTCTTGAACAGTTAGATTGGGTTAGTTTGGGTGGGGGAATTTATTTTACCAAAAAAGGGTATCCTATAAAAAAGTTTTGCCAAAAATTAAAAGAATTTAGTAAACGTTTTAATATTCAGATTTATTTTGAGCCTGGAGAAAGTGTAATCACCAAATCTGCAGAACTAGTCACTAAAGTCGTTGATATCGTGCAAAATAAAGTTGATATAGCTATAGTTGACGCTTCTATTGAATCACATATGCTTGATTTATTAATTTACAGATCTAAAGCTAAAATTAAAAATAACGGTACCGGAAAATTTAAATATATGGTTACCGGCCGTTCTTGCTTATCAGGTGATATTTTTGGCACTTATAAATTTGATTCATGTTTGAAAATCGGTAGTACGATAAAATTCTCTGATGCAGCAGGGTATACTATGGTAAAGAAAAATTGGTTTAATGGACTTAAAATGCCGTCAATTGCGGTTAAAAGACTAAATGGTAAAATAGATTTAGTAAAAGTTTTTACTTATAATGATTTTTTAAATAATTTGTCATAATTTTATAGTGGGACTGTTGTATTTCGCAATACTCACATAGTTGGAGGTAATTATAATGAAAAAAAATATATTAATTGTTGGAGCTGGTGCTGTTAGTCATGTTACAGCTCATAAATGCGCTCAAAATAATGATATTCTGGGTAATATCTGTATTGCTTCTAGAAAACAGTTTAAATGTGATGAAATTATCGAAAGCATAAAAAGAAAAAATCATATTAAGAATACGGAAAATAAAATTTGTTCACGGCAAATAGATGCTTTAGATATACCAGCCACTATTAAACTAATAAAAGAAACTAATTCACATATTGTTCTTAACCTTGCTCAGTCTTACGTAAATATGTCCTTACTGGAAGCATGTCTTGAAACAGGAGTAGCTTATATTGATACAGCTATCCATGAAGATCCAAACAAAGTCTGTGAAGATCCTCCTTGGTATGAAAACTATGAATGGAAAAGAAAAGACCGATGTAAAGAAAAAGGGCTTACCGCCATTTTAGGGGCTGGATTTGATCCTGGAGTTGTTAATGCTTATTGTGCTCTTGCCGTAAAACACTATTTCGACAAAATAGATACCATTGATATAATGGATGTTAACGCCGGAAATCATGGCAAATATTTTGCCACCAATTTTGATCCGGAAATAAATTTTCGGGAATTTAAAAAAGTTTGGACATGGATTGATCGTAAATGGGTTATGGAAAAAGTCCATTCTATAAAAATGACTTATAATTTCCCTGTTGTAGGCAATCAGCCGGTATATTTAAACGGACATGATGAACTTCATTCTTTATCAAAGAATATAGATGCTAATAGTATTCGTTTCTGGATGGGGTTTAGTGACCATTATATCAACGTTTTTTCAGTTTTAACAAATTTAGGGTTAACGTCTGAACAGCCCATTAAAACTGCTGAAGGCATTGAGGTGGTACCCTTAAAAGTACTTAAAGCTATATTGCCTGATCCTATTTCTCTAGCTCCAAATTATACAGGCAAAACCTGCATCGGTAATTTCATTAAAGGAGAAAAAAACGGTAAACTTAAAGAAGTTTTTATATATAACTCTTGCGATCACGCCCTTTGTTACGCTGAAGTAGAATCTCAAGCTATTAGTTATACTGCCGGAGTTCCGCCGGCAGCTGCTGCCATACTTATAGCCAAAGGTGATTGGGATATAAAAACTATGGTCAATGTTGAAGAGCTAGATCCTGACAATTTTATTGATTTGCTTAACAAAATGGGATTACCCACAGTTATTCTGCAAAACCCATTACCTCTTAGTTCAATAGTAAAAATAAAGTAATTTAATTTTTATAATTACACACGCGTTTTAGGTATTGACATTATTATTTATAATTGATATTCTATTCTAAATAATTTTAAAAGTAATAGAATCTATGACAACATATATATCGTTTTTTGATAAACCTTTAAGCCTTTCCATTATAAAATGATTAGAAAACCGGTAGTAAATGGTACTTTTTATCCTGCGAATAAAAAGGATATAGACGACTTAATAGAGAGTTATACTCCTACAAAGTCTACAAAAATATCTGCAAAAGGCTTAATTCTGCCTCACGCTGGATATATATACTCAGGGAAAGTAGCGACAGCTACTGTATCTCATACCTTGCCTAAAAAAAGAATCATTATTTTAGGACCTAATCATAAAGGTATTGGAAATAATTTTAGTTTATGGAATAAAGGATGTTGGACTATTCCTTACGGTAAAATCAATATTGATGAAGAGTTAGCTGCCGCAATATTAGCTAACGGTGATATAATAAAATCTGATAATTCAGCTCATATCGAAGAGCATTCAATAGAAGCCGAATTGCCGATACTTTATTACTTTTTTGAAAATTTTAAATTTGTTCCTATAAGTTGTAAATATTCTTCTTTAAATAACTATGAATATGTTGCTAATCAGATATATAAAGCAATAAAAAATATCTCTGATGAAATTTTATTAATTGCTTCCAGCGATTTAACACATTATGAACCCGATGCTTCTGCCCGAAAAAAAGATAGAGAGATAATAGATTCTATTATAAATTTAGATGAAAAAAGTATGTTACAAAAAATAGATAAATTCAATATTTCAATGTGTGGAGCTGCTCCAGTTGCTATTTTAATCTCTTGCCTAAAAAAGATTAAAGCCACTAAATCACAAGTAATAATGTATCAAACTAGTGGAGACGCTAGTGGAGATTATAATTCTGTAGTGGGCTATTTAGGTGCCTTAATCAGCTAAAAAGGTTTAATTTTTATATAAGGAGAGATATTTTGAATAAATATGATTTAAACGCTGTTCAAAAAAATTGGAAGATTCAATTGGATTTTGAAATTAAACAGGCCAAAATAAATAAAAACCCGTTTAAAAAACCGTCGTTTTCATTATTTTTATCTTCTCTCAGCATACAAGTAATGATTGCTATGGGTAAACTTGAAAACCCGCTAACAGGTAAACTTGAAACCAATCTTGAACAAGCACGTTTTCTAATAGAAACTTTAAACATAATTAAAAATAAAAGTAAAAATAATATTACCGATGAAGAAAAAAAATTACTTGATAATTATATAACAAATTTAAGGTTAGTATATTTAGAATGCAAAAAATCATTACGTGAATAAAAATATAATATTTTTTTAAGAAACAATGCAAAAAAAGGAGGAGTTATGATAGATACGGAATTACTTAAAATATTAGCTTGTCCGGTATGTAAATCAGATGTAATACTAAAAGATGATAAAATCGTTTGTATTAAATGTCATCGCAAATACCCAATAAGGAATGATATACCCATCATGCTGGAAGAGGAGGCTGAAATTAATGAAAAATAAAATTTTAGTTATACACGGCCCTAATCTTCATCTTTTAGGTAAAAGAGAACCTGAAATTTATGGTAATTTCACTTTAGATGATATAAATAATAGTCTCCATGAAAATATAAGTTCTGAAGAGTTCGATATAGAAATATTTCAATCTAATTCGGAAGGGGACATTGTTGAAAAAATAACTAAAACTAGTTATGATTTTTTAATTATAAATCCTGCGGCTTATACTCACACATCTGTAGCCATAAGAGATGCTCTTCTTGGAATAAATAAACCCACTATAGAAGTACATATTTCAAATATTTTTAAAAGAGAGGAATTTAGAAAAAAATCAATGATAAGTGACGTTGTTTTAGGGGTTATAAGCGGTTTAGGTAAACACAGCTATCTGCTTGGACTTGAAGCTGCAATGATTTCTTTAAGAAAAAATAAATAACATGAACATACAAATAAAAAGTTTAATTATAGAACTAAATAAATTATCCTGCGACTCTATGCTTATTTCAAATCCTGAAAGCATTTTATGTTTAACCGGAATAAATCATACTGATGGATTTATTATTTTAGGGTTAAACGGTGAATATACTTTTTTTACATCTACTTTATATGAAAAAGCCGTTAAAAAAAATATAACCTCGAAAGTAATAATTATTACTGGAGAGATTTCGACTCAAATAGTAAAAGAAATCAAACGTTTAAAATTTAAAAAAGTTGGATTTGAATCTGCTAATCTTAAGTATATAAAATACAAGAGGTTGAAAGAAAAAATAAATACCACCGATATAACGTTGGTTGAAACAAGTGATCTGATAAAAAACTTAAATATCATTAAAACAAAAGAACAAATAAATTTAATAAAAAAATCCGTAGAGATTAGCACAGAAGCTTTTGAATATATTAAAGAAATTTCTACTCCAGAAATGACAGAAAAAGACTTAAGTATTGAAATAGAAAAATTTTTACGTATAAAAGGTGATAATGATATCGCTTTTAATTCTATAGTCGCTTCAGGAAAAAACACCATTTTCCCACACCATTATCCTACAAATGATCAGATAGGGAAAAGCCATTGTCTAATAGATATAGGTTCTAAATATAAAGGATATTGCGCTGACTTGACAAGGTTAATTTTTTACAGTAAAATGTCCACTCTTTTAAAAAAGGTATATAATATAATAAAAAAAGCTCAAGATTTAAGCATCCAAAAGATTAAAGATGGTATAACAGCAGGAGAAATTGATAAAATAGCTCGAGACTATATAACCAAACAAGGTTTTGGTAAATATTTTATACATGGGTTAGGTCATGGCATAGGATTATCTGTTCATGAAGCACCATATTTGCAACCTAACAATAAACAAGTTTTAAAAGAAGGTATGGTCATAACTATTGAACCTGCTATATACTTTAAAAATACTTTTGGGGTTCGATTAGAAGATATGGTATTGGTACAACAAAAAAAAGGAGAAATCCTCAGTGAGTATGGCAATAGGTGAAATAAAACCAAATATGGCAATTATTTACAATAAAGAATTGTATTTAGTTGTTAAATATGAACATGTAAAAATGGGTAGAGGCGCTGCTTTCTGTCGAGTAAAAATTAAAAATTTAATGAATTCACAAGTTATCGAGTGTAGTTTAAGGGACTCAGATAATATTGAAAAAGCATTTATTGAAAAAAAGAAACTGCAATATTCATATTTTCAGGGTGATTTTTATCATTTTCTTGATTTAGAATCTTTCGATGATTTAATCTTCAGCAAATTGCAAATTGGAGATAGAGACGTTTTACTCAAAGATGATTTAGCCATTACGGGTTTATTTTATGAAAATTCTTTAATAGATTTTGAATTTCCTAATTCTTTAAACTTAAAAGTGCTAGACACTCCGCCCGGTCATAGAGGTGATACTGTAAAGATGGGGACAAAAAGCGCAAAACTAGAAACCGGTATGGTTATAAATGTTCCGTTATTTATAAACATTGATGATATAGTAAAAGTTAATACCCAAACTAGAGAATATTTAGGTAAAGCGTAAAATTATATTAAATATTTCTCTATTATCTATTAACCTATAAAATAGGGGGTTGTGTGGAATTAAAAAAAATAAAACAATTTATTAAATTTATGGATACACATAATTTATGTGAATTAGAAATCGAAGAAGAAGGTCAGAGAATAAAATTAAAGAAAAATTTACAAACGCAACAAGTGGTGGGAGTTCCTTCCCCAACGCCTATCATACAAACTGTAGAAGAACCTGCACCTAAAAAAAATACAATAGATATTGACTCTCCTATGGTAGGGACTTTCTATAGTGCTGCAGCTCCTGGAGCAAAACCATATGTTACTATTGGTGATGTAATACATACTGGAGATGTGATTTGTATAATCGAAGCAATGAAACTTATGAATGAGATAAAATCTGAAGTTACTGGAAAAATTGTCAATATACCAGTTGAAAATGGGGAAGCAATCGAATTTGGGCAACATCTATTCGAATTAGAAGTTGTTTAAATATTTTATTCTTTATAGTTTAATCTAAACTTATTATATGATATCTAAAATATTAATTGCCAATAGAGGAGAAATAGCTCTTAGAATTATTCGGGCTTGTAAAGAGCTCGGAATAAAAACAGTTGCTGTGTATTCCGAAGCTGATAAAAATTCTTTACATCTTGAATTTGCTGATGAAGCTATTTGTATTGGGAAAGCTGCTTCAGCTGATAGTTATCTTAATATATCCAGCATAATTAGTGCGGCTGAAATAACCGACAGTGATGCGATACATCCGGGATATGGTTTTTTGGCTGAAAACCCCTATTTTGCAGAGGTATGCGAGTCTTGCGGAATAAAATTTATTGGTCCATCTGCTGAGCATATTCGGCTTATGGGTGATAAAGTACAGGGTAAAATAACGATGGCAAAAGCCGGTGTTCCTTTAATTCCCGGAAGCAATGGAAATATAAAATCAAAAGAAGAAGCCTTAAAAATAGCTAAAAAAATGGGTTATCCTCTAATAATAAAAGCAAAAGCCGGCGGCGGCGGCAAAGGAATGAGAATTTGTCATAGTGACGTAAGGCTGGTAAGCGCGCTTTACACAGCACAATCTGAAGCCCAAGCTTCATTTGGGGATTCAGAAGTTTATATAGAAAAATTTTTAGAAAAACCCCGCCATATTGAAATACAAATAGCCGCAGATAACTATGGAAATGCCATATATTTAGGTGAACGAGATTGCAGTATTCAAAGAAGACATCAAAAAATAATCGAAGAAGCTCCATCACCGTTTGTCGATAAACAATTAAGAGAAAAGTTAGGAGAAATATGCGTCAATGCCATAAAAGGTATCAATTATACTAGTGTAGGAACAATTGAATTTTTACTTGACGAGCAAAATAACTTTTATTTTATGGAAATGAATACTAGAATCCAAGTTGAACATACCGTAACTGAAGAAATTACCGGTATTGATTTATTAAAATTGCAAATTCTTATTGCTGGCGGAGAAAAACTTAAAATAAAACAATCGGATATATGCATTAAAGGTTCAGCTATCGAATGCAGGATAAACGCGGAAGATCCAGAAAAGAATTTTTTACCTAACCCCGGAAAAATAAACTTTTGTTATATTCCCGGAGGAAAAGATGTACGAGTTGATACTCATATTTATTCTGGATACAGTATTCCACCTTATTATGATTCTTTGTTAGCAAAAGTTATAACTAAAGGTCCTACTAGACGAAAAGCTTTAAAAGTAATGGATAGAGCTTTAAGCGAATTGATTATTGAACCAATTAAGACAACTACTCATCTATGCAAAAAAGTAATAAATAATCCCGATTTCAAACGGGGCAATTACAATACAAGTTTTTTAGATATTTTTTTATCTAATCAGGAATAAAAAGGAGGTTCTATGGGGTTTTTAACCATAATCGTTTATTTGTTTATGTCACTTATCTTCGGAGTTTTTCTTTTAGGTCTTTCTTTTGAACAAATTGATTTAAGAGATCTAGCTTTTTATTTAGATCAGCTTTTTCTTGCTGACCCTTTAACTAAAATTTTATTTGGGTTTATTGGTGCAACTATTATTCTATTTGCACTAAGATACTTACAAGCTATGTCTATACGCTCAAAAAAAGATAGATCGATAACCTTTGAATCTTCTGAAGGAAACGTAAGTATAACGTTGGTAGCAATTGAAGAGATGTTAAAACGTATGCTTGAAAAAAGAAAAGAAATATCTAACATAAAACCTAAAGTGGTTTTAAAGAAAAAAATAATTGAAGTTAATACAAAAGGAGTTCTTACTACTGAGGTAAACTTAATAGAATTCACTAAAGAAATTCAAATAATAATTTCTAAAAAAATGCATTCACTTCTTGGAGATGACAAAGATGTGAAAGTTAATTTAATTATTAAAAAAGTAATTATAGGTAACAAATGCGACATAACTACTGACGCTGATGAACCTAACATACCGTTTAGAGAATACGAATAATAAAGGAGAAACAAATGAAAATTGGTATCTTAACTGGTGGTGGAGATTGTCCAGGACTAAATCCTGTTATTAGGGGAATAGTTAGAAAAGCTAATAATGAAGGACATGAAGTTATTGGATTACGTCATGGCTGGAGAGGGCTTATGGAAAAAGAAATTCTTCTATTAGACTTAAACTCTATATCTGGTATTCTTCATAAAGGAGGTACTATTTTAGGTACATCAAGAACTAATCCTTATAAAAGTGAAGATGGTGCTGAAAAAGTAAAAAATGGGTTTAAAGAATTAGGTTTAGATGCTTTAATTGCAATTGGTGGTGAAGATACTTTAGGCGTAGCTACTAAATTGTATAAAGAAGGCGTAAATGTAATTGGTGTTCCGAAAACAATAGATAATGATTTGTGCTCAACAGATTTTACCTTTGGGTTTGATACTGCGGTAAATGTTGCTACTGAATGTATCGACCGACTTCATACTACTGCAGAATCCCATGACCGTGTTATGGTTGTTGAAGTTATGGGTAGACATGCCGGCTGGATAGCTGCTTATTCAGGTATTGCAGGGGGAGCGGATTATATACTTATACCTGAAATCCCGATTAATTTAGAAGAAGTTTACACTTCGCTGAAAAAACGTCATAAACGTGGTAAAAATTTCAGTATAGTTGTAGTTTCAGAAGGAGCCGCGTTTGATGAAAGCGAGTTATGTTTACAAGAAAAAGAGTTAGACCAGTTTGGACATGTACGGTTAGGCGGAATTGGAAATATGTTAGGTAAACTAATTGAAGAAAAAACCGGATTTGAAACAAGAGTAACGGTTTTAGGCCATATTCAACGTGGAGGAACTCCATCCGCTTTTGATAGAGTATTAGGTACAAGATTTGGAATAAAAGCTTATGACCTTGTAAATGAAGGGAAATTTGGCCAAATGGCTTGTTTACAAGGTAACGAAATTGTATCCGTGCCGTTAGAAGAGGCTACAGCCGAATTAAAAACTCTTGATTTAAAACTTTATGAGTTAGCAAAAACATTTTTTGGCTAAAAACCTAATAATGGGACTATTGCGAAATGCAACATTTCCTGATTAAACAAATTAATGATTGTCTGCCGCCTGCTTGCAGGTATGCAAAGATTACACAGATTGAAAAAACAGTTTTTTATTGTCGAAATCATCTTTAAATCATTAAAATGTTAAGCAGAACTATTAGGGAACAACGACAGAATAATCTATAATATCTAGACTAGTAATAAAAATTAATTTTAATCGTATGAGTATCATATTTTATTATAATGAATGAAT
>JAGLSE010000039.1 GCA_023135905.1 Candidatus Omnitrophota bacterium | reverse complement strand
ATTTTCTATTTGACCCAGCCTGGGAGCCGGGATGCAGGAGAGCAGGAGACAGAAATCAAAAACCAGAGAATAGAGGTTAGAAACCAGTAATCAAAAAACAGAAATCTAAAATTAAAGACCAGGAAAGATTAAATATAAATTCTAAATACGAAATAAAAATGAAAATAACATACTTCAAGCTTCAGGTTGCAAGCGCTAGGTAAAAACACAAAACTACAAACTGAAATATAAATATAAAATTTTAATTTTCTTATCAATTTTTGATATCGGTATATTAATATTTTGTTGTTGATTGATACGGAGGGTTTACCTGTACGATCTTTTTTTTGCCATTCATTTTGTTCTGCATCGCAGAACTTATTTCACGTCACTAAGTAGCGTATATTTCGCTGAACGAGGTGAAGCATATTTTCATTTCTCAACATGCCAACTTATTAGCTATTTAACCAATCAGCAATAACTAATTAAGAATTTTAATTTATTGCAGAGATTAGAATAATAGGATAAAATATATATGGTACATAGAATATATAGAATATATAGGTAAAAAGGGAAAGTTAAAAAGGCGAGCGTATATTCATGTATAAAAATGTTTATTCGACACATCAGATTGCTGAAATTTGTCATGTTCATTATACAACAGTTATAATCTGGATTGAGGATGGAAAATTAAATGCTTATACTACTCCGGGGGGCCACCGCCGAATTAAAAAACCAGTTCTTGTCGAATTTTTAAAAAAATATAATTTACCATTACCGGAAGAATTATTAACATCTCATATGAGAATTCTTATTGTGGATGATGATGCTGATTATCTTGAAGAAATTAAGGTGGCGTTAAGCGGCTATGGGTTTGATTTGGATTTTGCTTTAAGCGGGTTTGAAGCAGGTTCTAAGGTTTATAGTAAAAAACCGGACTTAATACTTCTTGATTTCAAAATGCCGGGGATGGATGGGTTTAAAGTTTGTAATGCTTTAAAAAAAGATAGCTTAACATGTAAAATTCCTGTTTTTGCTGTTACGGCTCTTGATATATATAAAGATATTGAAAATTTAAAACAGTGCGGAGTAGATGCTTATATTCCGAAACCGGTAGATGTGGATAACTTACTGGGGTTGATTAAAAAAACCTTGGGTATAATTTAGAAATGGAAAAGATAATGGTAATCATAGAAAAGATGTTAGTTTTAAAGTTTAATGAATAGTAAATTTTTAAAAGGAGAAAAAAGTGGAAATTAAAAAATTTTTTTCATTCAAGAAACAATATTTAGTTATAGTCAAATCAGTAATTTTTGGTTTTTGTTTATTGATTTTATTAACATGGATGAATGAAATTTTAGATCTGCCATTTTATTTGTTTGGAGGACAAAAAACTATTTTAAACTGGCAGGAGATGTTAATAGAAACAATTCTTTTACTTATTGTAGCATTTATAACTTTAAAGAGTATGTTTAACCAATTTTTAGTATGCAATAGTATGGAGGATAAGTTGGAGAGATTCAATAAGGTTTTATTGTTAATAACGCAAATAAATCAGGATATTCTTTGGATTAAATCCAAACAGCAATTGTGTGATTTGATATGTTCCGGATTTGTAAAATATGATTATAAGTTCGTTTGGATTGGGTTTTGTGATGAAGAAACAAAAAGGATTGTTCCTCAATCTCAAGCAGGTTTTGAGGATGGTTATTTGGAGGAGATAAATATAACCCATGGTCAGGATAAATCTAATTTGGCCCCAGAGGTAATGGCTGTAAAGTTAAAGCGTTCCAGTGTTATGAGATTTATAGCTAAAGGTACTGATTATTCATCCTGGAGTAAACAAGCGCTTTCGAGGGGATATATGTCTTTAGCTGCTGTACCTATTTTCATAAAAGATAAGGTAATAGGAGTATTAAATTTTTATTCTGGAAAAGAAGATGCTTTTGATGATAAAGAAATAAATCTTTTAGAAGATTTTGTTCATAATGTTTCAATGTCTTTGGAGTATGTGGATAATGAAATAGAGAGGGCTAATTTGGAAGAGGAAAAGAATAAATTGCTTAAGACTTTGGAAGCCGCGACAGACGCTATAGATATTGCAACCCCTGAAGGGATAATTAAATATACCAATAAGGCTATGGAGGAACTGTTTGGCTATGAAAATAGGGAATTAATCGGTAGGAATATAAATATTTTAAATGTTAATCCGGAAGTTGATGGGGGTGGGGAGGGAATAATCTCAGCCTTAAGAGAAAAAGGATGTTGGGAAGGGGATATTTTAAATAAAAGGAAAGATGAGACAGAGTTTATCAGTCATACAAAAGTAGCTGCTTATAGAGATAAAGAGGAAAAAATAATAAGCATTATAGCGATATATCGTGATATCACAGAACGTAAGAGAATGGAAAACTTATTAAAAGATCGTAAAGAATGGTTAGAAAAGGCTGTTAAGGAAAGGACTGATGAGCTAATGAAGGTTCAAATAGAGCTTGATGCGGCAAAACGGCTTTCTGATTTAGGGAAATTTGGAGCGACCATAGCACATGAATTAAGAAATCCTTTGGGGGTTATAAGAATGGCTGTTTATAATCTTAAACAGAAGGTGAAAAATGCGGATATTAAAAGGCATCTTGATAGTATTGATAAAAAAGTTACAGAAAGCGACCTTATTATAAAAAATATTTTAGGTTATTCATGTCTTAAACCGCCGGTATTTGAAAAAATAAGCTGTAAGGAAGTTGTAACTGAATGTTTAATTTCAATAAGTAGTAAGTACAATGAATTGAAAGCTCAGGTTAAAGTTGACTTTAACCGCGGAGAAGGGGGTTTTATTTATGCTGATCGAATTCAGATGATTGAACTTTTTTCTAATATAATGGATAACGCGTTCCAGGCTTTGTCTGGTCAAAATGGAACGATTGAATGTAAAGGTAATTATCAGAGAGAAAAGAATATACTTAAAGTAGTCTTTAAGGATAGTGGTATAGGGATGGATCCTGAAGATTTAAATCGGATATATGAACCTTTTTTTACTAAGAAAATTCGCGGAATAGGTCTTGGGCTTTCTTTGTGCCGACAGATAGTATTGTTTCATGGAGGTAAATTAGATATAAACAGTATTAAAAATCAAGGGACTGAGGTTATTGTAAGTCTGCCGATTACTAGAGAGAACAGGGACAAAGAAATAGATAAGTAAGGACGTTAAGATATGAATAAAACGAAAATTGAGAAAAGTTCTTAGATAAAAGTTTTGATATTTGTGAGTAAGACTATAATTGTATTGATCCTGAGCGAGTAAAACGAGTCTAAGGATCTCGGGTTTAATTCCTCGCGGTTTACCGCGGAAAAGTTATTTAGGAGAAACCTTCAATACCCCTTAGCTTGCCACGGGGTAGTTCATTAAATATCCACGCGTTAGATGAACATAATTTAGATACTTCGATTTTTAAAAAATATTAAAATATTAGAACTAAATATTTTTTTATCCAAATTTTACCTGTTTAAAATGTTTTTTTGTTATTCGGGAACTTTTTTGTAAATAAATTAGTCTAAATTCATAGAGGATAAATATGCAAGATATACCAAGAGAGGCTTTGAAACGAGCTTCGGAAGGAAATATTGACGATTTTGAGGTTATATATAAAGCAACAAGCGGATTTGTTTATAGTGTTGCTTTAGGAATAACTAAGAATAGAAGCAGTGCTGAAGATGTAGTTCAGGAAGTTTTTTTGAAAATTTATAAAAGTTTAAATAATTTCCAGTTTCGTTCTACTTTTAAGACTTGGGTATATAGAATAACAATTAATACCGCAATAAACAAATACAAAAATAAGTTGAAATATGGAAGTTTGAAGAATAAGTATGAGCAAGAGGTTAGATATGATTATTTTTATAATCAAAGTGAGTCTTTAATTGATAAGCAGGATAATAAGAAATTTTTGGCAGTTTTATTAGATAAACTTAATGTTAATCAGAAAACTTGTATTATTTTAAGAGAAATTGAAGGGTTAACTTATAAGGAGATATCAGAAGTCTTAAATGTAAAGGTGAATACAGTTCGTACAAGATTGAAAAGAGCTAGAGAAACCCTTATGGCGGGAAAAATTAAAGAGGTGATAAAAAATGAATTGTGAAATTATAAAAAACTTTATAATTACTGATTATATTGATCAAGAAATTGATGATAGGAAATTTAAATATGTTAAAGACCATTTAGAACATTGTGTGTTGTGTAGGGAGTTTGAAAGAAGTTTAGTTAAGGTTAATGGGACAATTAAATATTTTGAAAATATAAAACCTCCGGAATCTTTATGGTTAGGTATAAAAAATAATATTGTATCGTTAAAGGTAAAACCAAAAAAAGAAAGAAGTTTTTTTAGGTATTTCAAGATGGGGCTGCAAGATGTTCTTATTTTTTTAAGACCGAGGCTTGTTGCGGTTGTGGTATTGCTTTTTATAGGAATTGTAATGTTTACTAAATTATCAATTAGAAATACAAGAGGTATTAATGAATATATAGGGGACCAGATGGCATTCCTTACTTCTTTAGATAAAAATAGTATGGATTATGAAGATATGTTTTTTGTTGATTATGAAACTAGTGAGGAAGAATATTTCTTTTAACCTGAAAAATGTATTTGAACAAAATCTATATACACAATGAATAACAAATGAAACAGTTATGTAAAAATTGTGATGTGTAGAATAGTACCTTTGCATTTTTCTAAGGCAATTTCGATTTTTTACCCTAACGGGTAAAGGCCAAAATTTCCCGGGGAAATTTTGGAGTCGACCCTTCGGGCAAATAATGCTAACAGCATTATTTGGGTTTAAAGGAACTTTTCATAATATAGGTTTGTCTAAGTAAAAGAGGGGAGATGAAAAATATGAAAAATGGAAAAATTCTAATTAAAATTTTTATAATTGTTGTAATGACAGGGGTTTCATTACTATCGTATGCTGAGTCTTCTAACAAATGGCAGGACAAAGATAAATATAAAAGTAGAGGCGATTTTATTGATAAAATCATAAAAGATATTGGTTTAACCCCTGAACAGTATGATAAAATCAAATTTCAGAGTATGGAGCAAAAAAATATAAAAGAAGAATTGTATAAAACTTTAATAAAGAAAAGAAAAGAATTGAAATCTGAATTAGTAAAAGAAAATATAGATAAGGGAGTTATAGAAAAAATAGCGTATGAAATTAAAAGATTACAATCTCAAATTATAGATTTAAGAATAGAGTATGTTTTAAAAATGAAAGATGTTATGACTACTGAACAATATAATGAATTTAATAAAAGAACGG
The DNA here is from genome assembly GCA_023135905.1 of Candidatus Omnitrophota bacterium. GTDB lineage: Bacteria > Omnitrophota > Gorgyraeia > Duberdicusellales > 4484-171 > JAGLSE01. The sequence continues at coordinate 73 of JAGLSE010000039.1, read as the reverse complement.
ACAATATTTTAGAAGGGAAAAGGCGGAAAAATAGAAAGAAAGAGTTTTGATTGGTTAAAGAGTTTGAGAGTTA
>JAGLSE010000038.1 GCA_023135905.1 Candidatus Omnitrophota bacterium | reverse complement strand
TAATTTAGCATTTAAAATTTGAAAAGAACGAAAATAATAAAAAATCAAATAAATGAAAAGTAGGGGCTACCGGCTGGTAGTCCGAGGAAATGTAAAATAAATATGAATAACACACCACAAATATACGAGATATTAAATAAAGTTTGGGGGTATAAATCGTTTTTACATTTACAGGAAGAGACGATTTTATCCATGCTCGATGGTGAAGACAGTTTAACATTGCTGCCTACAGGCGGCGGTAAATCTTTATGTTTTCAATTACCGGCTTTATTAAAGGAAGGAATGGCAGTGGTTATTTCCCCTTTGATTTCTTTAATGAAAGATCAGGTGGATAATCTTAAAGATATGGGTATATTTGCGGCTTGTTTAAATTCTAGTTTATCTAATCAACAGCAGTCCTTAATCATTGAACAAATTTATCAAAGAAAGATAAAACTTTTATATATTTCTCCTGAGCGATTGAGGAATGAAGTAACCATTGAATTGTTAAAAGCGGTTGTTGTTTCTTTTTTTGTAATTGATGAAGCGCATTGTGTTAGTCATTGGGGGCATGATTTTAGAGCTGATTATCGAAATCTTAATATTATTAAAGATATTTTTAGTGATGTAAGCGTACATGCTTTTACCGCTACAGCGGTTAAAGAAGTTCAGATTGATATTATTGAGCAATTAAAACTCATTAATCCTAAAGTTTATGTTGGATCTGTAGATCGTTCTAACTTAACTTATCGGGTATTGCCGCGTAAAATGATAGTAAAGCAAATAACAGACGTTTTAAACAAACATGATAATGAAGCTGGTATTGTATACTGTTTGCGTCGCAAAGATGTAGATAAGATTTCTAGTGATTTGAAGAAACTTGGAATAGACAACGTGCGTTATCATGCGGGTATGTCAGATAAAGAACGTCATATATCACAAGAGAGATTTACAAGTGAAGAAGTTAATTTAATCATAGCTACCATAGCGTTTGGTATGGGCATTGATCGTTCTAATATTCGTTTTATTGTTCATGCCGGTATGCCAAAGAGTATTGAGCATTATCAGCAGGAGACAGGGCGGGCTGGAAGGGATGGTCTTTCTGCTTATTGTTATTTGTTTTATGGAGGAGGGGATTATCGCTTATGGAGTTTTTTTGCTCAAAAATCTTCAGAGAGAGAAGTCTTAATAGGAAAATTACGCTCTATTTATAATTTTTGTATTCAGCCTCAATGTCGGCATAGAATATTGGTGAATTATTTTAGTCAAAATTATAATAAAAAGTCTTGTGAAGCTTGTGATTATTGTCTCAATGAACTCGAGATGGTTGAAGATGCGTTTCGTGTGGGTCAGATGGTATTAACTTGTGTAGATATGGTAAAACAAAGAGATTATGGGTTTGGTGCGGGTTATGTGACTGATGTTTTAAAAGGTAAATTTACTGAAAAGATTGAACAAAGGAAACATCATGATTTGTTAATTTTTGGTGCAATGAGTGAGAAATCGGAACCCTTTATTCGGTATATGATAGAACAACTAGCCGGTCAGGGTTTTTTAGCTAAAGAGGGTGAATTTTTGACTCTTTCAGTAACAAGTGTCGGAAGACGTGTATTGTCCGGAGAATTATCTCCAATGTTAGTTGAACCTTTACTGATACCTAAGAAAAAAGAGATTGCCAGAAAGAGCAGAGAACGCCGGGAGATTGAGTGGGAGGAAGTAGATACAGAAATGTTTCAAGTGTTACGTGAAAAGCGAATAGAGCTTGCTCAAAAAAGAGGTGTTCCCGCATATATTATATTTGGTGATAAGACTCTAAGAGATATGGCCACAAAAAAACCTTTGGATAGAGATGCGTTTTCTACTATTTATGGTGTAGGTGATAATAAATTAAAATCTTATGCAGATATATTTATTCAAAGTATTAAAGATTATTTAGAAAAATAAAGGATAGAAAAGGTAAAGGAAATTAAAGGTTAAAGGATTAAAGGGGACTTAAAGGGGACAGCGACCTTTTTTCAGAGGTTACCTAATTCTGATAAAAAAATAGGAAATTATTAAAGATTCTTAAAATTATTGAGAATGTTAATAAATGATAGGTCCTGACTACCGCTCACTAGCATTCCTAACTGATTAGGACACAGACTTTATTTTAATCGATTTTTGAGATAAATAATCCATTTTAAATAATACGAAATAGAGAAAAGCTTTTTTTAAAAGAATGCTTGAAAGTAAGAGTTATAGGTAGATAATATTTAAAATGGACATGGAGATCAAACATAATAGGCTTAGTATAGTGAATATAAGAGCTAAGTTATAATTAAACAGTGTATTTCGGAATTAAAATAAGATTTTAGTATAGCCGAAAAGGAGTTACATGCGTATATTGTTAGTTGAAGATGAGAAAAGGATGGCAAGTTTTATTAAACGGGGTTTAAAGGAAGAAAAATATACTGTGGACCTCGCTTATGATGGAGAAAAAGGATTTTTGTTGGGCACGATTAATCCATACGATTTGATAATACTTGATATTATGCTGCCGGGTAAGGATGGCATAACTATATGTAAGGAATTTAGAAGCAAAAAAATAGAGGCACCTATATTAATGCTTACTGCTAAAAATACAGTTAGAGATAAGGTTTTAGGTTTGAACTGTGGGGCTGATGATTATTTATCAAAGCCTTTCGTATTTGATGAGCTTCTTGCAAGAATTAATGCTTTAGTCAGAAGACAAAGAAGGGATAAGATTACTACAATTCTTGTTGCTGATTTAGAATTGGATCAACTTACTCATAAAGTTAAACGCGCAGGCAATGAGATGAACCTAACGAGTAAGGAATATTCTCTTCTTGAGTATCTTATGCTTAACGCGAATCAAATTGTTACCCGAACAATGATTTCTGAACATGTGTGGAATGAAGATTTTGATAGTTTTACAAATGTAATTGATGTGTATATTAATTATCTGCGCAAAAAAGTGGATAAGGATTGTGATAAACCGCTTATCCATACCATCCGTGGCACAGGGTACATTTTAAAAGAATAAGTACAATGAAGTTTAATACGATTAGATTCAAAATAAGAATTTTATATACTACTATTTTGGGTATTATAATTTTTGTATATGCAAGTATTCTTTATGCTAGTTTATCATATAGTCTTTATAAGGATTTCGATAAAAGGCTTGTGGAGAGAGCGACAGACATAAAAAATACAATAAACTCATATTTAGATATTCTGGGTTTTAATCAGAAATCTTTTGTTTTTTCTTTAAAACGGGCACTTAACCTTAAAATTGAGATTCCGGAGGAATATAAGGTAGAGAAATTTAAAAGTTTTTGGTCAGAAAATTATCAGAATCTTCCTTTCGCTCAAGGGTATGTTAATTTTTTAGATGCAGAAGGAAACCCAATTGTTCGGTCTCCAAATTTAGACTCATCTCTTCTTCCTTTTTTTTTGGAGGATGTGAACGATGTTTTGATTGGAAAAACGATTATTAAAAATATACGCGAAAAAAAACGTAGATTGCGGGTGGTAAGTATTCCTGTTTCTTTTAAAGGAGAAAGACAGTATGCTATTCAAGTCGCGGAATCTTTAGCACCGCTTAATACTTTTATGAAGACAAGATTATATTATAGTTTATTCCCTGTACCTATTATTTTATTGTTAGGATATTTTATTGGACATATCTTTGCAGGAAGAATTTTGAAACCGGTGGCTGAAATAACCGCAATTGCGGAGAGAATTTCACATGAGGGATTATATAAACGAGTAGAAGCTAAAGATATTGATAAGGAAATGAGATCATTAGTTGATGCTTTTAACAATATGATCTCACGTTTGGATAAATCGTTCAATCATATAGCAGAATTTAGTTCACATGTTTCTCATGAATTAAAAACACCGCTTGCCATAATAAGAGGAGAGATAGAACTTGCTTTAAGAAAAGAACAAACCAGTGCGGGATATAAAAGAGCTTTAAAGGTTAGCTTGGAAGAGCTTGAAAGGATGCATAAGATTATTGAAGATTTGCTTCTTTCTGCCAGAATAGATTATCAGCCGGATTTTTTTATTTTTAAAAACTTTGATTTAAGTGAATTTTTAGAGGAAATATGTGAACAAACAAAATTGTTGGCTTCTGAGAAAAATATCATTGTAAAAAACAATATATTTAAAAATTCTATGGTAATCTGTGCGGATAAAGTACATTTAAGACGATTATTTTTTAATTTAATAACAAATTCTATTAAGTTTACTTCATCGGGAGGAAAAATAGATATAATGATAAAATGTAAAGGTAAGGAAGTTTTAACTTTTATTTCGGATACAGGAATTGGAATTAAGAAAGATGATTTACCAAAAATTTTTGATAAATTTTTTTGTGGTGATTTAAAAGGAAAGAGTCTAGTCTATAGCTGTGGTTTAGGTTTAAATATCGCGCAATCTATAGCTAAAATCCATAACGGTAGAATTGAAGCAGAAAGTGAGGAAGGAAAAGGCACATCTTTTACAGTAATTCTCCCCTTAGTATAAATTAACGCATTACCTAGCTAGTTTTTTAATATTAGAAAATTTTAATTTTAATTTAATCTTCTTTTAATCTTGGT
>JAGLSE010000037.1 GCA_023135905.1 Candidatus Omnitrophota bacterium | reverse complement strand
GTATAACAAAAGTAGTTGATACATTATTTACTGGAATAAACGTTAGCAATTTTATTAAATCGATAGATTACAGAATTGCTACTACCAGGGAAGAATTGGAGAAAGCGTATTCTCTAGTTTATAGAGAATATATAAAAAGAGACTACACCAAGGAAAATCCTTCCGGGTTGAGACTTTCAATATATAACGCTCATCCTAAAACAATTACCTTTATAGTTAAAATGGGTGAAGATGTAGTCACCACCGCAACAATAATATCTGATTCATCTTTAGGCTTACCTATGGATGAAGTATACAGCAATGAGTTAAGAAGATTTAGAAACGACGGTAAAAAAATAGGTGAGATATCGATGTTAGCTAGTAATACTGATTTTTCTGAAAATGGCAGTTTAATAATGCCAAAATCTAAAAAATTATTTTTTATTTTCTTTTTGTTCAAGCTTATCTTTGACTATGCATATAATGTCCTTAAGCTTGATTATATTTGTATTACAATAAACCCCAAACACAAATTTATTTATGAATTTTTATTATTTAAAGATTTAGGAGAACCAAAAACCTACAATTGTGTTAATGGGGCTACCGCAGTAGCTAAATATCTTGATTTAAATTTTTGTAAGAAAATGTGGTTAAAACAAAAACATTCTGGAGTTTATAAGATGGTTTTTGAAGGAAAACCCGCACAGGTTAAATTCTCCGGAAAACCAATATTAAATCATAAAGATTTAAAATACTTTTTTGTAGAAAAAACAGACATATTTAGGAATTCCTCTCCCTCGCAAATAGAATATATTAAAAACTTTTATCAATAGAAAGAAAAAGCTTTTGGATCATAAAATTGTAGAAAAAATTATAAGAGAATAAAATTTTTAAAAGGAGAATATTTTATTAATCTAAATTGGTTCCGTCGCACTGTATATTGGGGTATTTTTTGTGTAAGAAGTTACCTCTCACTTGACGGGATTTAATTCTCCGCCAAAGGCGGATCATTTAAGGAGGGTTGGGATGAAAGGGAAAATTTTTATTTCAGGATTAGTATCATTATTTTTAATCGGTGGGGTATTTGCTATTGAAGAACATAAGGTTACCGAAAGTAAAAGTTCACTAAAAGAGGAAACTTCTGGGAACAAGACAGAATCACCGGCTGTAGAAGTAGGTAACACAAAGTGTCCGGTTAGCGGAATGGAAATTGGAACTATCGTTGATCCGGTAAAATATGTATATAAAGGAAAGATTTATAATCTTTGCGGTGAAAGATGCATAAAAAGTTTTCAAGAAAACCCTGAAAAATTTATTAAAATTATTGAAGAATAAGAGAAAATAAATATGAAGGGCAGTTGCGGCATTGAAAATAAACATGGAAATTAACATTAATAATTTATAGACAGAAATTATATTTTAAATCGCTTATTATGTTATATTTTATGTTTGGTTGTTTATGAAAGTTTTAGGTTTATAGTTGATAGGTCTTACTTCAAAAAGAGTGATTACCTAAGACAAGAGTGTAGTTTTATATACTAGCGGCGTTTATAATGCCGCTAGTCTTATTTTAAAATAGGAACAGCGATTATTTTTTGCAAAGAAAACTGCTTTGCTTAACTCATCCAGAAAACCAATATTTAATCGTAAAAATTTAAAATATTTTTTTAGAAAAAATAAATATATTTATAAACTTTTTATCCTTTCAAACTAAACAAACATATAAATATGAAAATATATTTTTTGGTCAATCCAAATGATGACAACTTTGTTTTGAGATGAAAAGGTGAACCCTTTCTTATAAAAAATGTTAAAAGAGGTAAAATTAACTGCAAGAAAGTGGTTTATTTGTTGCGGGTTTGTGGTTAAATATTTAAGGGTGACGAGCATGAAAAATATTTGTAATTTAATTGATAGCGGAGGAATCTCTTGTATGGTGCTGTAATTAAGTTGTCAGCAAAATTTAAGGTGTCGGTACCTCATAACTTTACAGTTTATAATTTAGTAAAGTTCATTGAAATAAAACAGTTTAAAAAATAAAGAATTTGAGTTAAACGGATTGAGTTTAAAAAATTGATTTTTAAATATATTTATTATTCCGCCTTAAGGTTAAACAAATATTGACAAAAAAGAAGATTGAGGTTGTTGTATGCGTTTTTAAGACATATTTTATTTATTTGTATATTAGAAGGTAGAATTGAATATGAGAGGATTAACAAAAATAGAAGAGAAAATTAATTCAAAAATAGGTAAAGCAATAGCTGATTATGGGTTAATTAATGATAAAGATAAAATTTTGGTTGCTGTTTCAGGTGGAAAAGATAGTCTTACTTTGCTGAGTTTTCTAAAGAAGATACAAAAATGGGCCCCTGTCAAATTTGAATTGTTTGCAGCTCATATTACTACGGATTTCCATTGCGGCAGTTATGTGCATAGTGATACTTTAAGCGGATTGTTTGCTGAGATAGGTGTTGAATATAAATTTGACCATATCAAAGTTCTTGATGAAAAAGGTAAAACTACATGTTTTTGGTGTTCTTGGAATAAACGTAAAGCTCTTTTTAAAATAGCTCAAGGGTTTGGCTGCAATAAATTAGCTTTCGGCCATCATAAGGATGATATTGCGGAAACTATGCTTATGAATCTGTTTTGTAAAGGAGAGATTTCCACGATGAATCCTTATCAAGAAATGTTTAAAGGAAAACTTACTATTATCAGGCCGTTGTGTTATGTGGAAGAGAATTTAATAAAAGAATTTTCTAAAGAAAGCGGGTTTCTTTATCAGTTATGTAAATGTCAGTTTGGACGAGATTCTCAAAGAGAGTATATGAAAAGACTCATTAAAGAAATCGAGAAAAATATACCGGGTACGAACGTTAAAACAAATATATTTAAAAGTATTGCGAAAATTAAAAAAGATTATATAGGTCTTAAAGAAGAATCTTTGTAAGTATAACTCCTTAGAAAAAGGCTAGAAGAAGCTTTTAGTTCGTAGTACTTAGCTGATAGTAAAAGAAAAAAAAGTAGAAGAAATAGATAATGCAAATGCAAAAAGGGGGGGGAATCACCACGAAGGCAAAATAGCTCTTAGCTCAGAGTACTTAGTACTTAGGAAGAAAAAACTAAAGAAAAAGGGAGATTCACACAAAGGCACGGAGTTCACGAAGGTGATTCTTTGTTTGCACGAAGGATTTGAAAATCTGTAATATTGCCACGAGCAAGCTCGTAGCAATATTTATGAGTTCAACACTTTCCGGCTAAAATGAATATTATCCAGGCAGCATTGATCTCATGAATATTGATGTTACACATCTATCGTATTTCAGATTTTTTGATTGAAAAAAAGTTGATTTGTAGGTTGAAGGAAGAAAAGAGAAAAAATAGAGAGTTGTCACCTTTTATCTTGCAGATTTTTATATAAATATAAAATAGATAGTTAAAAGAAACAATAAGTAGCGAAGGATAAAAAGTTAAATGTTTTGCAGTTTATAATAAAAAAATCGAATAGGTTATTGGCTATCAGTTATTGTTCATAGTCTATCGACCATCAAGTAATTAGCGAACTAATTGCTCGATTAGTTTTTTGTAGTTAAAAATATTTGTTTTCAGTAGAGATGAAATCTCGGAGTTATTGCTGGAAGCATTGTGAAAAAGGAAGATTTATATTCATTTTTCAGGATGTTTTCAGAAATAAACGATTTTAATTTAATAAAATATGGAAAATAAATATTTCAAACACTTTGTGGCCTTTGTGGCTTTGTGTGAGAATTAGTTTTGTCTTTTTTGATTTTTTTAAACGTAGCTACATCGCTACATGTTTTCTCGTGGTGAATGCTTTTTTCTTTAGACTTTTGTATACACAGAGTATAGAATAGTTATATTAAATTTGAACGTTTAATTTATTTGAAAATTTATTAATTGCTTGAATATTCCCCTCTCTCTAAATATCGGGTTAACTTCTCTGTGAGAAGTGAACCCTCACTCGAGGGGATTCAATTCG
>JAGLSE010000036.1 GCA_023135905.1 Candidatus Omnitrophota bacterium | reverse complement strand
CGAATATACCTTTAACGTAACCCCGACATCAGACGGCGAAATAACAGTAAACATATCATCCGCAGTAGCAGTAGACGCGGCGAATAATGACAATGCTGTAGCTGACCAGTTTAGCATTGTCTATGACAGTATCGCTCCCGTGGTTGAGATCACCGCACCGCAAACTAACGACTATGTAAACGGCGCAACGGTGATCACCTTTACTGATAGTGAATTAACTAACGCACAATGTTCTATTGATAATGTAATTTGGGTTGTGGCAACCAGCGGAGAAACCACTTTAAGCGAAGTTACCGGATTCGACGATTTAGACGAAGGCAACTTTACCTTATACTTAAGAGATACTGATGCAGCAGGCAATGAAGGCACTGATTCTGAAGCCGGCATAATAAAAGATACCCAAGAGCCCACACTTACAACAATAACTATAGCTTCGGATAATAAAAATAATCCAACTACATGGGCTAAAGTGGGTGATGTGATTACATTAACCTTGACTGCTAGTGAACCAATTCAGACTCCAGTAGTAACTTTTAAATCGGGCGGGGTTGCTATAAATGATACTACTGTAGAATATGCAAATATTAGTGGGGACATCTGGACTGCGGCATATACAATTAATTCACTTGATAGTGAAGGAATAGTGACATTTAGTATTGTTTGTTCTGATATTTCAGGAGATTTTGGTATAGTGGTTACTACCACTACAGATGGTTCAAGTATAAGTTTTGATAAAACTTCTCCTACTGTTAGTTTTGGTAGTATCGGTGAAAGCGGAACCGGAATGGAATATACCTATGTTAATGGTCAGACAGTGTACTTCAGCGATTTAATGGGAAGTAATTCTACCCAAATAGAGATAGCAGTAAATGCGGCTGATGTAACAGGTGAGATAGATAGAGTAGTTTTTGGTGCGTTTGGCGCAGATATCGAGATAGAGGATATAGCCAGTGACTATAGCCAAACATATAATATAACTAATACTGACGTTAGTGGTACTATAAGCGTGATCGCTTATGATGGTCCCGGCAATGTTAGTGTTGTACCGGTAACAATCACCATGGTTAAGGATACTTCCATTCCTGTAACAGCAATAGTTGTCGCGCCAATGGGTATAACCTATATCAGCAAGGACGCTATCCCCAGCGTGTTCCAGGGTGATGTTTCGGATAATATTGGTGGTTCCGGAGCAGGAGCGAACAAGGCAGTATTCTATTTAAGCAAGATTTCTAGCGGCACAAGCTATTATTGGGACGGCACTAATTGGGATGCCACAACCGAGCAGTGGCTTGCTACCACGCATAATGTCACTAATAGCAACGATATCTCTTTATGGAGTGATAATGTCGTTTTCCCTGTATGGGAGGATAAAGAGACTTATTTTGTTAAAGTGAAAGCTATGGATAATGTTGGTAATGAATTTAGAGGAAGTGAAAGTTCATTTATTTATGATAGCTCCGTAGCCGTTATTTCTACCGGTGTGAGCGCAGTTTCAAGTTTAGTGTCAGATGTCAAGACAAGCGTATCGACAGAAGCCGTTGAAACTAGGACGGCAATAACTACTGCCAAGGAATCTATAGAGGATGAAATATCAGCTGCGGCTACGGCAATACAGTCAAAGGTAACTACTAAAGCAACTGAAACCATGACTCTCATTGGTAGTGGAGATTTAAAGATTGGCGAGACTTTGGTTAGCACTCTTGTCCGTGGGGCAGCCTCACGTATTCTTAATCAGGAAAGTTATGTTAAAGAAAATGAAACTTTAACTATTAGATATAAGACCGATACGGGCCTCTTTCCGGTTATCAGTGTTTATGACGGTAAGAATACGCTACGGATAGACGAGGCGGAAATGACTGAGGCTGTATTGGGCTCAGGTATTTATGGGTATAGTGTGAAATTTATTTGGGGGAAAAACGAACATACCATTATCTGCAAGGAAGAGGGCAGAGGGACTCTTGACGGCATAAATATTGATGTAATTTCTACCGACTTAGAACAAATTGATGCCAACGCTTCAACTTTTACGAGCAAGATATCAAGTATGGATAGTGATGAGATAAGCGTGGCGAGTGAGGCTATTACTGAGGCAAATGTCGTTATTAGTTTACTTATGAAGGACATAGAAGATTCAGGCTTTTTAAGCGAAGATATAAAGGGTTTAACCGAGAAGGATATTGAAGCTATCTACGACTCGCTTTCTATTGTAATAGAAAGATTAAAAGTGATTGGTGAAGAGCAGGGCTTTAGGATAGATGAGATGTCTGCTCTTTCCGAGGGCCAGGTTATTGACATAGATTATATTAAAAATAAGACTTTAGAAATTAAGGCTATGCTTGAGCTTCAAAAAGAGATTATAGAAAGAGAAGGAGATTTGCCTATAACTAAGAGTTGGTTTGAGTCAGAAGAACAACCAGCTCTTGAAGAGCAATCTGTTTCTGAAGAACAACCTGTTCTCGAAGAGCAAACAGTACTTGAAGAGCAATCAGCTCTCGAAGAACAACGTTAAGTTGTTTTACGGATAGGCAGAGTTAAGGAAATAGTGTATAATTGGGGTGAAAGATAGGAACAGAAAGAAAAAGAAAAGGTCAAGGCTTGGTTCATTTTTTGGAGTAATTTACAAGTATAAGACTTGACCTTTTGAGGACAGGAGAATGAAAAGCGAAAAAATAAAAGACAAAAAACAGGTTTTGGGAAAAGGAAGAATATCTCTGGTCGCGGGGCTTTTCCTTTTAACAGGCCTTTGTTTGTCTTTTATCATTAGTAGCCTTAGTTATACCCTGGCGGGCACAAGTGAAGGGCAGACAATTGAAACGGTAGTTCATAAGTCTCCTTTAGTTTGGCGCGCAGATGGAGCCGGTGATTATCTTTTATCTGAACTTACGGTAAATTCGGTGTACGAGCTCACAGAGGCGATTAAGGCCAAAGGCCCGATAGAAACTCTTACTGCCGCCTGGCAGTTTAAAGGAGAAGTAAATTTAGAAGTAAGCACCAATAACGGCCAGGATTATACTCAGGCAGCTTACGGGGTGCCGTTAGATTACAGAGGGCAGGTTACAGGGGATCAGATTAGATGTCGGGCGACGCTTGGGGTAGATAGTGAACTTACTGAGATAAAAATCGTTTATACCGATATAGAGGGTGAAGGCGGTACTTTTGGCAGTCCGGAACTTTCCGGGTTTAAGTTTAGAAAAAGTATCGTCATCGCGAGGAAGGATAGCGAGGAAGCAGTCTCAGAAGGAGATTTATTCAATTATCAAATATCCATAACAGTTTGCCAGTCAACCAATACTTGTGCTCCGGGAGCGCAAGTGGGGTGTGAGGGAAATGTAAAGGCGGATTTTTCGGATATTCGTTTTACCGCGGCTGACGGGGAAACTATTTTGCCTTATTATTTGGAGAGTGTTACCGGCGAAAGCCCCGATAAGACAGCCGCCTTTTGGGTAAAGATTCCTCAGATACCTTCTGAGGACTTTCCTATATATATGTATTATGGAAATTCTGAGGCGGAAAGCTTATCTGACGGAGAGAGCGTTTTTGACTTTTTTGAAGATTTTAGCGAAGCTGATTTAGATTTAGGAAAATGGGAAATTATTCGGGGGGCAGCGGCCATTTCCGGCGGACAATTGGAGTTAGACGGCTCTAAAATCTTATCCAAAACTTACCGGATCAAGGACGGCATCATTGAATACCGGGCAAAGGCGAGTACAGGCAATGGAATTCGTTTCATTATAAGAACTACGAAAGAAGAATCTTTTCCTGAGGCCACTAACCAGATTGCCTATTCTTCAGTTTATGAAGGAGGTGAGCATGGCTTGTTTATAGATAATATTGTCAAGGTAAATGCGGCTAAAACTATTATAGCCGGTGTTTTTTATAATTACCGGATTATTGCCAAGGGAGAAGATTTAAATTTTAAAAGATACCCGGATTTGTCCACCCTAGCGGTGGATAATTTTGAGGCGGAGATAAGTTATAATGATGAAGGCGGATTAAAACAGGGATATATTGGGTTAGAAACAGGCGAAGGCAGTGTCGCCTATTATGATTGGGTAAGGGTACGCAAGATTGCTGAGTCTGAGCCTTATATCAGTGTCTCAGCAGATGAAGAAGAGGTTAGCTTGGCCGAGTTTTTAGATACCATATTGGCTGAGAATGGAAACGTTGTGATAGCGGATAGCGTAGAGCGTATACCGGATAGTGGACAATATATTACTGCCCCTATTTTCACTACCTGTAATATTAGCGCAATCACTCCCACCATAAAAGTCACCAGTCATACCCTAACGGGCACAGGCAAGTCATACCCTAACGGGCACAGGCAAGTAACAAGTGATGAGATACGAATAGATATTTCCGCGGACGGGGGTTTAAGCTGGAAAGAGGCCTGTGAAAGCGGCAGGGCCTACAGCGCGCCTTTTGATTTTACTGTTGGTAAAAAATTATTATTGCGTGCCAACTTTTCCTCTAATACGCACGACGCAATACTCAATACGCAATACGAGATTGAACAGATTAAACTTGACTATTCTCTTGCCCCCATAGTTACTTCAGGTAATATTTCTACTTACGGGGCCACAGGAGATCAAGGAGTATACATCTTAGGTGATGCTATAGTGGTTGAATGGGATAACTCGGTCGAAGGCGACAATAATCCCGATGGTTTTTCGGTAAGCTGTAACCTTGAGTCTTTCGGCGGCGATGTCCAAGCTAAGATGTTTGACGAAAATAAAAACAATATTTATATTTGTCGATATGAGTTATCGCAGGGTATAAAGACAACAGCGAATATTTTTGTTACTGCGACAAACCTTTGCGGTATGACCACCAGGGATGGACATATTCTTAGCGTTAATACAATCGGGGAGGCATCGGAAGGTGAAGAAGAAGCAGCAGAGGAGGCTGAAACTAAAGAGAAAGAAGATAAGAGCCTAGGGAAAAGATATACGATTAAATTTGGCGAAGATGAAGCGGAGATTGGCGATTTTGAAACCGAAGATTTTAAACCTCACGCAAAGCTTAAACGTTGGGGCGAAGAGTGTTCTCTTAGCGTGGAATTTCCTGAAGAGCATATACCCCGGAAGAACAAGACAGTAGGTAAAAAGACGGATAAAATAGAATGGGATTCGCCCCAGATAGGCAGCCGTTTCTATAAAAAAGGCCGCAGGGAAATCATAAAACAAAATGCCGCGAAAAAAGGATCCACCTTTATCCTCAACGAAAACGGGGGCTTAGAGTTTGAGCTGGTTTTAAAAGAAATTCCCGATTCAAACGTTTTTAGTTTTCCTATCAAGAGCAAGGGATTAAAATTCTATTATCAGGGACAATTAACTCAGGCGGAGATAGATGCAGGCGTAGTCAGACCGGATGAGGTGATAGGTTCTTACGCTGTTTATCATGATTCCAAAAAGGATGGAAAATACGGCACTGGTAAAGCCTTTCATATTTACCGGCCGAAGATTATTGATAATAATGGAGATTGGATATGGGGGGGGATGGAGATAGTTGTAGCGCCGCATAGCGCAGAGGGCATAGGGCAGAGCGTAGAAGAGGGGAGAGGGGAGATAATAATTGCTGTGGATAAAGATTGGCTTGAGAACGCGGCTTATCCGGTAATAGTTGATCCTGAGTTCGGGTATATGACCATAGGTTCAAGCGCTATCCCCATGACAAACGTAGCCAGGGGTTCTATATTTACTGCATATGAGATGGACCTTAATTCGATAATCGCATATTTAGAGAACACCAACGACAGTGTCACCTATACAGCTAAATATGCGATATATGAAGATTCCGATTTAAGCCTGGTTGGCCAGGCAGTAGAGATAGCTGTACCGCCTTTAGGAAAAGGCTGGTATGAAGGTTCATATAGTCCATCGCTAAGTTTGCAGGCTATTGATTATGCTTTGGTGGCCATAGCGAACAGCAATGATATTTTAATGTTTTTTGATGAAGGAGATCCCAATCAAGGGGTTAGTGAAGCAAGGGATTATGCCCAGCCCTGGCCGGGAACAGCAGACTTTACTTATGATAATAACCTATATTCTATTTATGATGCCGAATCTGTGGATGATGTTGCCCCCACTGCGGCTATAACTTATACGCCTACTGACGGTATAGTAAAATCAGGCGATCTATTAACTATAACCGTAACCTTCAATGAAGATATGGTTGAGGCTCTCGTGCCTCAGATATCTATTTCCGGAGTCGACACTCTCGCGGCAGACATGATTAGAACTTCAGCTACGGTTTATACTTATGTTTATGCCGTAGGAGCAGGCGACGGCACAGCAACAGTAGCTTTAAGTACAGGTGCGGACTTAGCCGGCAATGTAGTTACTTCCGCCCCAACCAGTGGAGCAACTTTTACCGTAGACAATACCGTACCTACTATTCCCGCCGCTAACATTGATGTTAATAATAATGTTCAACCGAACACAATAACCATCCAGGCCGCGGAGAATTTGGATAGCACCATGGCTGAAACCGTAGGTAATTGGCTGATTAGGGATAATTCCGGGGTAATTACTTATAATATTGCTTCAGCGTCTTTATCCAATGACACAGTAACTTTAACTTTAGCTATCCCAAATGGGGCGGATAACGCTACCTATATCAGTAATGCTCAAATAGATGCTGGGATTAAGGTAATTTTTTCTTCAAGCAATATAACCGATGTAGCCGGTAATGTTTTTGCCGATGCAACGGTAACCGAATCGAGTGGCTCACACACAAAGGATACTGTTGCCCCAACCACTACTTTCGGAAGTTTAAGCGAGAGTGGCACAGGAACGGATTATACCTACATTATCGGGCAGACGGTTTATTTTAGTGAAGGAATGGGCATTACGGATACCCAAATAACTATAACCGTAACCGGTGCTGATAGTGGGCATGATGGAGCGCAGAAGATGGTTTTTGGCGCGTTTGGAGGAGATAGCGCGGTTAATGATCTCAGCAGTTCCTATAGCCGGAGCTATAATCTAAGCAGCGCCGATAACAGCGGAACAATAACTGTAGCTGCTTATGACTACGCCGGCAATGCCGATATTACGCCCGTAAGTATAACAATGATCAAAGATACAACTGCTCCCATTGGATATACCCTTAGTTTGATCGCAGATACTGATAGTAATAGTAATGGTTTTGACCCGAGTATTGGTTACGATGACGATACGACTATAGATTTTTCAGTAAGCGGAGCAACAGACGCTGCCAGTGGCCTGGCGGTTGATTTATACGCATATAAAATGGATTTGGATTCGTATGCCGACTGGGTATCAGCTACTACGATTCAATACACTGGGCAGCCAGAAGGAAATCGCACCGTTCGTGTAAAGGTTAAGGATAATGTAGGCAACGAAGGCAGTGAGGAAAGTGTGGCAGTAGTTATAGATATTACAACCCCGGCAACAGCGAGTATCTCGTCGCCGGCAAAAACGAGTTACATCAGTTTGGATGCTATACCCAGCGTGTTTCGGGGAGATCTCGGAGATAACATTGGCGGAAGTGGGGTAGGAATAAATCAAGCGGTATTCTATATACGCAAACTTTCCGGTGGTATAAACTATTATTGGGACGGCACTGATTGGGATGCTACAACCGAGCAGTGGCTTGCTACTACACATAGTGTCGCTGATAGCAACGATACTTCTTTGTGGAATGATAATATTGTTTTTCCTGTATGGATGGATAAAGAGACTTATTTTATTAGGGTAAAAGCAGTAGACAAAGCCGGTAATATATTTAGGGGAAGTGAAAGTCCGTTTATCTATGATAGTTCCATAGCAGATGTTTCTACTGATGTTAGTGCAGTTTCAAGTTTAGTTTCAGATGTCAATACAAGCGTATCTATAGAAGCCGTTGACACTAGGACGGCAATAACCACTGCCCAGGAATCTATGGAGGATGAGATATCAGCTGCGGCCATGGCAACACAGACAGAGGTAACTACCACATCAACCGAAATTGTAACTCTTGTCGGGAGCGGAGATCTAAAGACCGGCGACACCTTAGCTAGTATTATTGTCCGTGGGGCAGCCTCGAGTATTCTCAATCAGGAAAGTTATATTAAAGAAAATGGCACGTTAACCGTTAGATACAAGACCGATACCGGCCTTACTCCGGTTATTAGTGTTTATGACGGTAATAATACGTTGCGGATAAACGAGGCGACAATGCCTGAGGCTGCATTGGGCTCAGGTATTTATGGGTATAGTGTGAAATTTATTTGGGGGAAAAACGAACATACCATTATTTGCAAGGAAGAGGCCAAAGGGACTCTTGACGGCATAAATATTGATGTAATCTCTACCGACTTAGAACAAATCGGTGCCGCCGCTACAACCACTATGGGTCAGTTAGCTGGTATAGACACCAGCAGTTTAGAGAATGTAGGAGCAAATTTAGATAGTGTTATTAATGCTATATCTCCGATTATAAAAAGTGTGGAGGGGTTGAACTCAATGAGCGGTAGAATAAAAGATATGACGACCAACACAATTGATGCTATTTATGACCAGTTATCTTTGGCTTTTGATAAGTTAAAAGAAATTAGTAGTGGCCAAGGTGTTAAGATTGAAGAGATTTATGAGGTATCTGAAGCTCAGGCTTTAAATGTGGGGTATATAAGAAACAAAACTCAGGAAATCCGAGCTTTAATTGAGCTTCAACAAGATATGTCAGAACGAATAAATGATGAACCGATCGTAACCATTTGGATGGAGTCTACTATTACAGAGGATTTTGAAGCTGTAGATGCTGAGTCTAACAATTTAAAAATAAAGAATAGAGGACCTATAGGTGAAACAGGTGATTTGAAGGATGATGTTATTGAAAAAAAGGAAAACAGTATTAATTCTAAGATGAGGGAGAAAGAAGTAGGGCTTCAAGAAGATGAGCCGTCTTTGCCTTTGTTTAAACCGGAGAAGGGAAAAGTAGCGAAGTAAACAGGACTAAAAAGGTAGCAGAAAAAGTTGGTAAGAGTTGTTCAGCTAAATAATTTTTAAATATTTAACAGAAGGGAGATATAAAGAAATGAACAAGCAAAAATCTTTTTTGTTTATTTTGGGGTGTTTTATTTTTGGGTTTTTAAGTTTCCCCAGTTATGCGGGAAATGTTTTTTTAAAAGCTGTAATTGTCAATCCATCTAAAACAAAGACGCAAGAAGCACGGATTAAAGCTTTTCTTCCTAAAGAGGTAACCCCCGACAATATTGTTGATTTAGGTGATTTGAAAATTGATTATGATATTAATAAAGAACTTTATTTTGTGTACAAAGAAGTAACACTTAAACCTGGAGAAAGTCTTGCTCGTCAGGTGGAAATAAAAGATGTTTGGTTTATTTTGGAAATAGAGCTAGAGGAATTAATTGTTCAAGGTAAAGAGGTTTTAGATAAATTTAAAAACACTATTTACTATGAAACTGCGGCAGAGATTTTCAAAAATATGGAGGAGAAAAAAATAGATATTATAGATAACCAAAACCAAGCGGTAGATACTTTGCCTCAGAAACATATTTCTGTGTATAGACAGAATATGGAAAAGTTAATTGAGATTAAAGCGAATCTGACCAATTTAGAAAAGATGCTAATGAAGACAAAAATTTCTGAAGGGTCAGGGGCTGGAAGGGTCTTTGTTAAAGCCAGCTGGAAAGTAATATTGGGTGTTGTTTTTGCATTAGGATTTCTGTCATTAGTATTTTTTATGATTTGGTATAAACAGGTAGAAGAAAAAGAGCAACCTAAGATTAAAGCGGAAGATAATGAAATAAATGATTAGTAAATAATAAATTTAACCAATGAGACTAAGATTTTCCGGAGAAAAATCTGTAGTAGAATTTATCCTGAGCGAGTAAAACGAGTCGAAGGATCTCGGGTTTAATTCCCCTCAGTTTACCGCGGAAAAGTTATTTAGGGGAAACCTTCGATACTACTGTAGCTTGTCGCGAGGGTAGTTGATTCTAGGGGGGGTAAGGAAATAAAATCTTATTAGGAAAAATAGGAAGCAATAGTCCTAATTGTTAGGGGATAAAAACCAGATTCGATTTTCGGATTTGGTTTTTTTATTATAAAATTCGCTTTATTTGAAGTAATATATGGGATATAATGAATTTTAAAATAGGAATAAAAGAGAATAAAAAATAAGTTTTTAAGTATGATCTATTTGTTGTTTGTTATCGGGAAGATATGGAAGTGTTTGTTGAAGAAACTATTAGTAAAGCCGAAAATTATCATGACGAGATTACAGAACATTTAGGGTTAAAGAGGTCTATTTTTTGGACTTGGGAAAATAGATGTAAAATTTATTTTTATCGTGATCAGCCAGATTATTAAAAGAATACCAAGGCTATAGGTTGGTCTAAAGGTCAGGTTCATGTTATAAAAAAGAAATATCTGCTTATGTGAAACTGGAACAGTTTTGAGTATATACTTTTCCATGAGATTGGACATATTATTTTTAGAGAATTTGTAGGGTTTAATAAGAAACTTCCTTTATGGTTGGATGAAGGTGTGGCAGTTTTACAGGAGCAGGATAGGCATAATTATATGTTTGAGGCTAAAGGACAATATAGGTCTTTAGAGGAGTTGTCAGGGTTATAAAGGATTGTCTTGATATTTCTCCCCTGGATTTTTATTCTCAGTCGGCTAGTCTAGTTTTTTGCAAAAATTTGGTAAAAATAATTTTATAGTTTTTTGTAGATTTTTACGTGATGAAAAGATTGGAGGGAAGCGATAAGAAAAGTTTATAAATTCGATAGTTTGTATTTATTGGAAAAAGAATGAGTAAAATGGGTCAAGGAAAATTAAATATTTTCTTTAATAGGATTAAAGGGTTACAAATTTGTGAGTAATTTTAGCTGATAATTGTTAACGGAGGATAGGATGAATAAAGAGTTTAATGTTTTAATAATTGAAGAGGATGATAACACTTTTTCTTTGTTAAAAGATATTTTAGAAAAAGGTATTTATAAAATTTGGAGAGTTACCACAGGAAAAGAAGCTTTAAACATGATTAAAAATTTTTATTGTCCGCTAATTATAACGGAATTACAAATTTCTGATATGAGCGGTATAGAATTCGTTAAAAGAGTAAAGAGGACATCTGGATCGATTAATATCGTAGCTATTACGAGTTATTCTTTTTTAAATTTAGGGGTTAAGGCTCTTCAGCAAGGTGCTTTTTGGTATTTATTGAAACCCTTAAATGTTGATGAAGCTAAGTTGATAATTAAGAGGGCAATAGAAAATGCTTGTCTTTTGATTCAAGCTGGCAAAGGTAATTATTATAAAGAAATGTCTCTCATAGATGGACTTACTGGTGTATATAATCATCGTTATTTTTATGAGATGTTGGACTGGCATATTGCTCATATGCGACGTTACCCTCAGACTTTTTCCATGTTAATGGTAGATATTGATAATTTTAAAAAATTTAATGATACTAAAGGGCATCAAGAAGGAGATAAAATTCTTCGCGGAACAGCAGACGCATTGGTTAGTTTGTTAAGAGACGATGATCTGGTTTTTAGATATGGTGGTGAAGAGTTCACTGTAATTTTACCTAGAACAGAACAAAATAACGCGATAAAAGTAGCGCAACGAGTTGTAAGTTTGGTCAAGAAAAAATTACCGATAACGATTAGTACCGGGGTGTCTACTTTTTTGGATAGTTCTGATACAAGGGTGGGCATAGTTAAGTGTGCCGATAAAGCCTTGTATAGAGCGAAGAAAGAGGGTAAAGATAGATTTTGTGTCTATAATGAAAAAGATGATAATTAAAAGGGTTTGATTATTTTTTAATATGAAAAATATAACTACTATCTTAATTGTGCTTATTACAACTTTAGGGGCGTCAGCTGTTATTGCTGCGGTAGGATACTCCAGTATAAAAGCTTTAGGAAGAAATCCTGCCGCTTCTCCTAAAATATTAACAGCTATGATGTTGGCATTTATCTTTGCGGAATCAATTGCAATAATTGCTATTTTGTTGATATATATGCTTTTTGGATAATATTAAGCTGAATTTTGGGGTAGGAACTTTTTATTGGATTTTGATAAATGAAACTTAGATTTTTCGGAGAAAAATCTGTAGGCGGATTGATTCTTAGCGAGTAAAACGAGTCGAAGGATCTCGGGTTTAATTCCCCGCGGTTTACCGAGGAAAAGTTATTTAGGGGAAAGTTTCGATACCCCCGTAGCTTGGCGCGGGGCAGTTGATTATTTTAGATTTGGTAAGATTTTAGTATTTTAAAAATACCAAAGATATTTTTATAATACCTGAATAGACAAGAGGAGATGGCATGTTTATATTGCAGTTATTGATTGTACAGATTTTTACCTTTGTGGGTATTGTTCTTTTTTTGAAATGGCTGTTTTATAATCATATCAGTAGGGCTTTGAATAGGCTTAAACAGTCAAATAAAGAAAATTTGGAAAGAGAAAAAATATTCAAAGAAGATTTTAAGAGGGCCGATAGGGAAGTAAAAAGAATGATTGAAGAGGCAAGATCTCAAGGTGAAGAAATCACAGAACAGTCAATTAGGGAAGGCGAAAGAAAAAAAGAGGATATAATTGATCAAGCTAAAAAGGAAGCTAAGCGGTTAATTAATGAAGCTATTAAAGATTGCCAGAATAAAGATAAACAAATTGTTCAGAAGAGCCAGGAAACAACTATTTCCTTGGCTGTAGATATAATTAAATATATTTTTACAGAACAGGGCAGAGATAGTTTGCATAGGGATGTTTTTGAGGAATTGATTAATGATATAGAAAATTTAGAAAAAGGAAAAATAATAATTGTCGGGAATGAAGCTAATATTGTTAGTGCTGCCCTATTAGAGGTAAACCAAAAAAATAAATTAAGGGAAGTTTTATCATTGAAATTTGGAAAAGACATTGAAATTAAAGAAGATGTGGATAAAGATATGGTTGCCGGGTTTGTTTTAAAGTTAGAAAGATTTATTGTTGATGGGTCAATAAAAAATAGGATCAAAAAGATTTTGCCTTTGATGAGAGAAAGATTAAAAATGCAATAAAATTTTAGATAAGGAAATCAGTAGTTAGGGAGTAGTGGTTTTAAATTAGATGTTTCTAGAGAAAAAATAGTTAAGAAAAACTAAAAGGTATGAAAGATAAAAAAAATAAAGTAAACGATGATATTTTTTCATTGGAAATAAAGGATACCGGAGTTATTAAAGAAATTAAAAAAGGTATAGTAAAGATAACAGGGTTGCCTTCTTGTAGTAATGGTCAGATGCTTGAGTTAGGTCTGGATTTGTTAGGTTTAGTTATTGGGTTTAATAAAAATGAGGTACATGCTTTAGTTTTAGGGGATGAAACAAAATTGAGGATTGGAGATGTTGTTTATGGGGATGAGGATAGTTTTGATATACCGGTGGGTAATGAATTTATTGGGAGGGTAGTGAATTCTTTTGGTCAGCCTTTAGATGGGCTAGGGGATATTACTGAGAACGATTTTTATCCAATATTTAGGGATGCTCCGGGAGTCATGGATAGAGATCCTATAGAGGAATCTCTTCTTACTGGGATAAAAATAATTGATACCGTAATTCCTATAGGTAAAGGGCAAAGAGAATTAATTCTTGGTGATAGAGTTACCGGTAAAACGACTTTGGCAGTTGATACAATATTAAATCAGAAGGGTAAAGATGTTGTTTGTATTTTTTGTTTTATAGGAATAAGTTCTTCGTCTTTCTTAAAATCTGTTCAGGAGTTGGTAAGGGGCGGGGCTATGGATTACACAATTATTGTGAGAGCTTTAGCTTCTTCTTCTCCAGGAGAACAGTATGTGTCGCCTTATGCTGCTTGTGCTTTAGGCGAATATTTTATGTACCAGGGACGAGATGTTTTGGTAGTTTTTGATAATTTAACCAGGCATGCTTGGGTTTATCGAGAGTTATCTTTACTTTTAGAGAGATCTCCCGGCAGGGAAGCTTATCCCGGAGATATGTTTTATCTTCATTCTCAGCTTATAGAAAGAGCAGCAAAATTAAATGTGGAGTTGGGCGGCGGGTCTATGACCTTTTTACCAATTTCTGAAACTTTAGAAGGCGACGTGACTGGGCTTATTCCTTCTAACCTGATTTCTATGACTGATGGACAGATATATTTAAATACAACACTTTTTAAAGAAGGATTTAAACCAGCTATTGAGTTAGGTCTTTCTGTTTCCAGAATTGGGAGTAAAGTGCAGTGTTCAGCAATAAAGAAAGTTTCTCAACTACTGAAGGTTGAGAATGCCAGATATAAAGAGCTAGCTAGTCTTACCCGTATGAGAACTAAACTTTCAGAAGAAGTGGAAGCTAAAATTAAGAAAGGACAAGCTTTAAGAGCTTTATTT
Organism: Candidatus Omnitrophota bacterium; assembly: GCA_023135905.1. GTDB lineage: Bacteria > Omnitrophota > Gorgyraeia > Duberdicusellales > 4484-171 > JAGLSE01. The sequence goes on along the minus strand of JAGLSE010000036.1, from coordinate 21,381 downwards.
ATTCAGGATAAAAATAAGCCAGTGCCAATTGAAGAAATTATTGTTTTGTTTTATTCTTTTTATATAGAATTGCCTCAGATTATGGAAAATAGTTTAAGAGAGAAGTTTATAAGAGAAATCTATAGGTGGTTGATTAAGTATAAACCACAGTTGGTTGAAAAGATTGCTTCAGATAAAGATTTGAGTCAAGATGTAAAAGAAAGATTGAACGAAGCTTTTGAGATTTTTTTAGTAAGGAACAAAAGTTTGTAGAAAAAACATAAAACTTGCGAGAAAATTATAGTAAATAAAGAATAGAGCTATGCAGAGAATATCAAAATTAAAAAAAGAAATAAAGTTTAACAATGATATGGGAAGTATGCTTAATGTTTTAAAAGGCATTGCATCCTCGGAATTTTATCGTCTTAATAAGAAAATAAAAGATTTAAGTTATTTAGGGGATGAGTTGAAAAGTTTTTTTGATATGGTGGATATTAAAGGGATTAGCCATGTATTGTTGGGATTTTCGGTTTTACCTAAAACGATAGTAATTATCACTTCTGATTCGGGATTTTTGGGAAAATTAAATGTTTCTGTGGTAAATGTTGCTTTGGAATTGTATACAAAAGGAGATGTCTTATTAGTAGTTGGGGAACAGGGTGCTCGTTATGTTGAGGAAGAAATAGGTCCAGAGTTTGTGAAGTTTTCCGGTATTGGTGATGATAGACAATATGATGAGGCCGAAAAGTTCGCAGACTATCTTTTAGGAAAATTTTTAAAAAAAGAGTTTGGTAGGACTATAGTGGTGTATCCACATTTTGTTTCGTTTGCGGTTTGGGAACCTAAAACTTATCAGTTGTTCCCATGTAGGTTTTTGTTTTCGAATGATAACTTTACAGAAGGTGCTGAGGCTGATCGTTATGGGTTGAAGGATTCAGAAAAAGATAAAATTATTTATGAACTATCTATTGCCAGAGTTATGGAAAGGTTGGTGAGATTTATGACTGGCTATAGATTGTATGGTATTTTTTGGGAAAGTAAACTTTCTGAATTAGCGGCAAGAGTTATCCATATGGATGGTAGTTTTTTTAGGATAGAGGAAAGAAACAAAGATTTACGTCTTGCTTATTTTAGGGCGATGCATGATATGAGTGATAAAAGTATTAGAGAAATTTTTTCTGGTAGGCTGGAAGTTCAGAAACATAGGGAGTGGTAATGGGACAAGGCAGGGTAGTATCAATACAAGGGCCGGTTGTCGGAGTTGAGATAGAGTTTGGACATGAAGTGCCAGCTATCCACGAAATTTTAGAAGCTAAAACTCAGAAAGGGGAAAGAGTTGTTCTGGAAGCGGTAGAGTATCTAAATAGGCGGAATACAGATAAAACTGTTATTGTTCAATGTATTGCTTTAACTTCGGTCTTTGGCTTACAGAGAAATGCACCGGTTTTTATTAACGGTTCAGTTATTAACACTCCAGTCGGGGATGAAGTTTGTTCAAGGATATTAAATGTTTTAGGGGAACCAATTGATAACAAAGGTCCAATTAAAGCTAAAAAGAAGTGTCCGATCCATAAAAAAAAAGTTAGTCAAGCTAAGGACGTAGGAGTACCTCAACAGATAAGATTTGAAATAATGGAAACAGGTATTAAGGCTATAGACCTTTTATTTCCTGTAATAAAGGGAACTAGAATAGGGATATTGGGTGGGGCTGCTTTAGGTAAAAGTGTTTTGATTTTGGAATTGATGCATAATATTATTACAAAACATAGCGGAGTTTGTATTTTTACCGGGGCAGGGGAACGAATTAGGGAAGGTAACGAATTGTATCATGAGATGGTTAAACAAAATATAATAGATCGGTCTGTTTTAATTTTAGGACAGATGAATGAGTCGCCGGGAGCTAAATTCGAAGTTGTTCATACAGGAATGACGATTGCGGAGAATTTCCAAAAAGAAAAAAAAGATGTTTTATTTTTTGTGGATAGTGTTTTTAGATTTGCTCAGGCCGGCAGTGAGATTTCTTCTCTTTTGGGGCGGCTTCCTTCAGAAACAGGATATCAGCCGACTTTAATTTCAGAAATGAGTTCTTTTCAGGAAAGGATTCAATCAAACAAAGATGCTGCCATTACTGCTATAGAAGCGGTATATGTTCCTAGTGATGATTTAACCGATCCGGCCGTGGTATGTATATTTAGTTATTTGGATTCTATACTGATTTTGTCGCGTGAATATTTTCAATTAGGTCTTTATCCTGCAATTGATCCTTTATTATCCTCTTGTTCGTATATGGATCCTTTGATTTTAGGGAAGAGACATTTTTATATAGCTCAAGAGGTCATTAAAGTTCTTAGTATTTATGAAGAACTTAGACGGATTGTGTCTATTATTGGTATAGAAGAGTTATCAAAAGATGATAGGATCTTATTTGAGAGAGCTATAAAATTGCGTAATTTTTTAACTCAGCCTTTTTTTACTGCTGAGCTTTATACTGGCAAAAAAGGTGTGTATGTCCCTTTAGTTAAGACTATTGATGGATGTGAACAGATAATCTCAGGAAGTTTAGATAAAGTTCCTGAACAGGATTTTTATATGATAGGAGCTTTATAAATTTTCAGTAAAGAGATTTAGGGAAGTATATGAGGAGATGAGCCATGGATAAAATGAGAATGAAAATAGGAGAAATATTGTTGAGAAAAGGGTTAATTACCTCTGATCAATTAGAGGAAGCTTTAATGGAACAGTGTCACTCTACCGAGATGATTAATCAAACTTTTATTAAAAAAGGTCTAATCACCGAAGAAGAAGTTTTAAAAGTTCTTTCGGAACATTTGAGTATTCCTTATGTTAATCTTAAAGATATTAAGATTTCTCCGGAAGCTGTTGAAAAAGTTCCAGCTAAGTTTAGTCGGTATTATAAAATTATGCCTATAGAATATAAGAATAATAAACTTACAATTGCCACTTATGACCCTTTTTGTTCAGTAGATGATTTGAGTTTGTTTTTAAAGTGTGATATAAAACCCTTGTTGGCTAGTGAGAAAGAGATAATGGCTGCTATTAGGAATTTTTATGGATTGGGCGCGGAAACAGTAGAAGGTATTATAGATAAGGTTCAAAAGGAAGAAAAAAATGACAATATTCAGAATTTAACTGATAAGATAGAAAATATAGAAACATCATCGGAAAACGCATCTGTAATAAAGCTGGTAAATCAAATAATATTAGAGGCTTATCAAAAAAGGGCAACAGATATACATATAGAACCTTATAGAGAACGGATGGGGCTTCGGTATCGTATTGATGGGATTCTTTATGATGCGAATGTCCCCACGGAGATGAATACTTTTTTTTCGGCCATTATTTCTCGTGTAAAAATAATGGCTAAATTAGACATTGTTGAAAGAAGGTTTCCTCAAGACGGAAGGGCTATAGTAAGGATAGGTAAGGAAAAACTTGATTTGCGAATTTCTGTTTTACCTACTCGTCATGGAGAGGGAATAGTAATTAGGATTCTCCCGACGAATATGCTTTTTGATCTTGCTAAATTAGGTTTAGAAAAGGATGATTTAGTAAGTTTGGAAAAATTGATAAGTAAAACTCATGGAGTAATTTTTGTTACTGGACCAACAGGAAGTGGAAAGACAACTACTTTATACGCTTGTTTGAATAAAATTAAAAATGTTACTAATAAAATAATCACTTTAGAAAATCCTGTTGAATATGAGCTCGAAGGGATATCTCAGATACAAATATCACCAGAAATAGGGTTTACTTTTGCTCAAGGATTAAAGAGCGCCTTAAGACATGACCCTGATATAATGATGGTGGGAGAGGTTAGAGATTTTGAAACAGCTGAATTAGCTATTAGAATCGCTTTGACAGGACATTTGCTTTTTTCGACTATACATACAAATGATTCCGCGGGAGGGGTAAATAGATTGGTAAATATAGGTATTGAACCATTTTTAGTGGCTTCTTCAGTAGAGGCATTTATCGCCCAGAGGTTGTTGAGGGTTATATGTCCAAATTGCAAAAAAGAAGATGATACTGTGAATAAGGTAGTTAAAGATAAAATTATTGAAGAGATAAAAGTCTTTTATAATAATAAGAAAGAATTTGCTGAGGTGACAGGGATAAAGGCAGATGCTGTTAGGTTTTATAAAGGTCAGGGGTGTGAAGAATGTAATTTTACCGGGTATAATGATAGAATTGCTATTTATGAAATATTGGTATTGAGCAAAGAAATAAAAGAGTTGATATTAGAGAAAGCATCGTCAGATAGAATAAGAGTCAAAGCAATTCAACAGGGAATGCGGACTCTGCGTATCTCAGGCTGGAAAAAAGTTTTAGAAGGTGTCAGTGCCGTAGATGAGGTAATGAGGATTACCCAAATGGAATAAAATATGTTTAAAGCCTTAGTTATAGATATAAAAATGGCAAAAATAATAAGAGAAGAGATGGTTAGTTCGGCTATTTTACCTAGCGAAGAGGGGGAGATCTCTATTTTAGATTTTCATCAGCCTTTGATAGCTTGTTTAACCGAAGGTTGGGTTAGATTAGGAGAAGAGTTTACCTTAAAAATAGATAGAGGTCTTGCCAGAGTTAAAGGGAATAAGCTGGTTGTTTTGGTAGAAAAAAAATAAGAATCAGCTTAGGGAATTTTATGAGTATGAGGTTGGGATAATTTTTAAGTTGTTGAATAATCTAGATTTTTATATATAGAGAAAATATGGCAAAATTTATTTTTAAAGCAAAAAAAGGGCCAAAACAAATTGAAGAAGGCATTATTGAAGCTGAAAATGAAGAAGCTGTTCAGGAAAAATTAGCGGCTAGAGGGTATATCCCCGTTAAAATAATATTGGCAGAAAAAGAGCCTTTGAAAAAAAAAGCAACTTTTAGTGTTAAGAATATAAAGTTGAAAGAAAAAAAGTTGTCAAAGGCTATAAGAGGGATTCATGTAACTTTGTTTACTGAACAGTTTTTTAGTTTGGTTAAGTCTAAACTTCCGATACTGGAGGCAGTGAATATACTTTATGAACAGACCGAAAATATTTCTTTAAAAAGGATTATCTTAAATGTTTATGAAGATATAAAAGAAGGTTCTACTTTAGCCCAGGCTTTAATAAAACATCCTAAAGCTTTCCCTCAGATATATGTAAATATGATTAAGGCCGGAGAGGCTGGTGGAGTTCTGGAAGAAACCTTAGAGAGGCTGGTGGAATTTCGCAATAAAGAAGAAGAAATAAAATCAAAAGTTATTTCGGCTTTAGCATACCCTCTTTTTATGATAATGGTGGGAGTAATGACAGTAGTTGTTCTTCTTACTTTTGTTATTCCCAGATTGACAGCTTTATTTGTTGATATGGAACAATCATTGCCGTTACCTACACAGATGTTGATTTCTTTGAGCGAATATATTCGAAACTATTGGTTTTTGGGTATTTTTTTAGGGGTATTGTTAGTATTTGTTTTTAAAAGAAGGGGGATATCAAGAAAAGAAAAAATAATTATAGACGGATTTAAATTAAAAATTCCCTTAATAGGAGATTTCATAAAAAAAACTTCTTTATCAAGATTTTCTAGAACTCTTTCTATGCTTCTTAGAAGCGGGATTCCTTTGTTTGAGGGCATATCCGAGTCTATTCCTATAATGGATAACGAAGTTTTTAAATTAGAGTTAGATAAGGTGAAGCAGTCTATCATAGATGGGTCATCTTTAGAACAGAGTTTGAAAAAGACAAAATCTTTACCTTCTTTTATGATTAATATTCTTGTGGTAGGCGAGAAAGGCGGGAGGTTGAACGAGTCATTAATTGAAATAGCTAATTTTTATGAGCGGGATGTTGATAGAGTTACTAAAATAATGACATCTTTAATCGAGCCGGCAATAATTTTAATAATGGGTGTTGTTGTTGGGTTTATTGTTTTTGCCATGGTTCTTCCAATTTTTCAGATGAATATGGGATGATCTAGCTAAAAGATCGAAAAGGGCTTAAAAGGTTTAGGAGGAAATCGTTTTTGTATTCGTTTAGAATTTAGAGTTTATTTTTAGTACGAAATTTAATCTATGAGACTTAGATTTTTCGGAGAAAAACTGTAGTCGAATTGATCCTGAGCGAGTAAAACGAGTCGAAGGATCTCGGGTTTAATTCCCCGAAGTTTACCGCGGAAAAGGTATTTAGGGGAAACCTTTGATACCCCCGTAGCTTGCTGAGGGGTAGTTGATTTTTTTAAAAATAAAAATATACAAGGTAGGAGGAAATTATGACAAGAAAACAAGGGTTTACACTGATAGAGTTGATGTTAGTGGTTATTATTATTGCGGCTCTTGGAGCAATGGTTTTGCCCAGGTTAACTGGCAGGGCACAGCAGGCAAGGATTTCTGTTGCTAAAACAGATGTTATTTCTAATATAGCTTCAGCTTTGGACCTTTATGAATTAGATAATGGACGTTATCCGAGTACATCCCAGGGGTTAGAAGCTCTTTTGACTAAACCTTCGGGAACTATGAATTGGAATGGACCTTATATAAAAAAAGCGCCTTTAGACCCTTGGGGTAATCTTTATCAGTATAGTTATCCCGGATCTGCAGGTAAAGATTATGACTTATCTTCTTTAGGCCCGAATGGGGTTGAAGGCGACGATGATATTAGCAACTAAGCAAATAAAGATTAATTTATTAGGAAAGTTATTTAACTTTTTATGTATAATTTATCTCAGCAAAAAGGTTTTACTTTAATAGAAGTCTTAATTAGCGTTTCTATCCTTTCTTTTGGGTTGGTTATTCTTCTGCAAGGAAATGTCCGACTACTTAATATTATTCGTATTTCAGAAAACACTTTAAACGCCATTTCTGAAGCTGAAATCAAGATGGCTGAATTTGAGATAAAAATGAAAGATGCTTCTAAAGAAATATTCTTTGAAAAATCAATTGAATCTTTTGAAAGTAGGAAAAATTTTTTCATTTGGGAGATTGATTTTTTAGATGTCCCGGTAAAAGAAACTGAAGAAAAGGTAAAGAATAAGTTAAAGGAGGTACGAACAAAAATGTCATGGAAAGAAGGTAAGAGAAAGGGAAGTCTTTTTTTGCATACTTTTATTAGAGAGCCTTTAGATGAGCTGGATAGCGATGGATTTGGAATATGATAAACAAGTTTAGGATAATAAAAAAATAAAAGTATTTGGTTAATGTATTTGTTGTAAGTCAGGAGTTTTTTGGATAATTGCAGAAGAGCCAGTTGTAATCTGGCTTAGAGTAATTAATCGAAAAATAAAGTAAACCAAATGATAAGTAAGAAATATAATGAGAACAGGATTAGAAAGAGTTTTACTATACTGGAACTCCTTATTAGTTTAATGATTTTTTCTTTAGTAAGTGTTGCTGTATATTCTGTACTTTCGAATGGTATACGTGTTTGGCGTAAAGGTAATATTAATAATAAACAAGAAATAAGGGTTAGGATTGCGTTAGAAAAAATATCTAGAAAACTAAGGAATAGTTATAAATTTAAAACTATTCCTTTTGAAGGGACAAATGAGTCGATAAAGTTTCCAACTTTTATTGAAAGAGCAATAGGAGGTAATAATACCTTAGAAATGGGACAAATGATTTATTTTTTTAATAATAATAAAAAAGGGTTATTTCAGGAGGAAAAGACTTATCCTGAACTGTTTCAGCATGGAGAAAATGATAGTTCTCTGGAAATAATTTCAGGCGTGAAAAGCTGGACATTTAGTTATTGTTATCTGGATAATGCGACAGGAGAATATAAGTGGAAAGATGATTGGAAAAAAGAAGATCAGGATACCCATCCTAAAGCTGTTTGGATTGAATGTCTTATTGTATTAGGAGGGGATATTAAAAAAGATATTTCTAAAATAATATTTATGCCCATGGGGACTGGACGACAAAGTATAGAACTCAACAAATAAGGATTTGGTTGTAAAGTGGTGAATAGATTAAGAAGAAAAGAGTAAAATATAAATTTTCTGGTAAAATTTATTTGTAATAATTATGAGAACAAGAAGGTCAAGTATTTTAGTTTTTACTCTCTGGGTGTTAGTTTTTTTGTCCGTGTTTAGTTTAGGGATTGGAAGAAAAACTTCGGGTAATTTGATGGTTTCCAGATATTTTAAGAACAGACTAATAACTTATTATTTAGCTAAAGCGGGAATTGAGATGGGAATTTATGAGTTGGATAAGGATGAGACTCCTTCCTATGATACTTTGAATGAGTTTTGGGCTAATAATGATAAAATTTTTAAGAATATTCCTTTAGGTTTGGGGTATATTACCCTTAGTTATACTTTGCCTATAAGCGGTAGTTTGCTGGAAAATAATAATCAAGGTGAAGTCATAGGAAAACAGCCTATTTTTTATGGTATAATGGATGAATCTAATAAAATTAATATAAATAAAGTTCCTGTAAAGGTTTTGAAAAATTTATTGATCAATCTTGGTAAAGTTGATGAGAAGAGTGCAAATGATATTGCAAGTTCAATTGTTGACTGGAGAGATAGAGATGTTATTGTTTCCCAAGGTGGTGCGGAAAATAATTATTATCAAAGTCTAAAGATGCCTTATAAATGTAAAAATAGATCTTTTGAAGTTTTAGAAGAATTGTTGTTAGTTAAAGGAGTTAGTTTCGAAATATTTTCTAAGATTAAAGATGTTATTACGGTTTATGGTCAGGATAAAGTAAATGTTAATACCTCAAGTTGGCAGGTGCTTTATGGTATAGGGTTTAGTGAATACCTTTCAAAACGTATTGTTGATTTTCGTAAAGGAGACGACGGAGTTGACGGTACAGAAGATGATAGGGTTTTTAAAACAGCAGGTGGAATAAGAGATATAGGCCCTTTGTTTACAGAAGAGTCTTTAGAGATTAATAGCTATATCAAGTTTCTTGATGTAAAAACAAATACCGTAAGAATTAAGAGTAAAGGAATGATAAAGATTGAGAACAAGATTAAATCTCAAGCCGTTATTACTTGTGTAGTTAGTAGAGCGGATAAAAAAGAATACGAATTCCTTTATTGGCAGGAAAACTAAAAGTAAGTTGGTAAATATTAGATTAAATTGAGTAGTAATATGTTCTTATAAGTAATGATAAAGATTGTATAAAAAAAATAAGTTAAAGATATTGAGTTTATTAACAGTTTAAGAGGCTTTAAGTTTGCTATTTAATATTTTAAATGTCTTTGAAGTTAGTATTGATTTTTGTAGTCATTTAGAATTTAGGATGTAGGGATAGTGTTTAGTATTTATTTAAAAAAGGGATATAGCCTTATTTAATATATAGGGTTGGTAAAGAGTGAAAATAATGAACAGTTTATTTAAAAAAAGAAAAAAAGTTAATACGGTCTTAGAGATAAGTGAAAATTATATCAAGATGGCTCAAAGAGTTATGTTGGGTAAAGAAAAAGTAATTAATAAGATTAGAGTAGAAAAGATCAAAGGATTAAATATAAAAGAAATTATTAGCTTCATCAGAGATTGGGCTAAAGAAGGAAAAATAAATTCGAAAGGACTGGTTATTTCTATTCCCAGCGGTAGGGTTATAACTAAAAATCTTAAATTACCTTCAATAGATTTGGTGGAAATAAATAGTATGATGGAGCTCCAAGTAGGAAAATTAACTCCTTTTACAAAAAACGAAATAATTTTTGATTATAAAGTAATAGAAACGAATGTTGAAGGTTATAGCCATGTTGTAGTAGCTATAGTACAAAAAGATATTATTGAACGTTATTTTAGTATAATTGAAGGAGCAGGTCTACAACTGGAAAAAATAAATTTAAGTTCTGTAGGGATGATTGAATGGTATAATTTGACCGTTGGCCAGGATAAAAAGGAAGAACCATATGTTTTGATAGATATTGATTATGATAAAAGTGATTTTGCTATTATTTTAGGTGATATCCCTATATTTAGCAGGACTGTTTCTCTGGGAGGAGGCAAAGGGTCAGAAGACATAATCCAATGGCAGGATAAATTTGTTAGTAAATTAAAGAATATAATAAATTCTTATCATAATGAAATCGTAGATAAAGAATTAAGCGGAATTGTTATAGGTGGAGCAGAGAATTTTATTGCGAGGCTTGATAAAAATTATTTGGCTAAAACTTCCGGATTGGATGTTGATATATTGATGCCAGTAAAAGAAATCTTTATTACAGACGAATGTCTTGGGGAATATCGGAATGATTTAGATAAAAATAAAGGTTCAATCCCCTCTATTTTGGGTTTGGCTATGTCCTTTGGAGTTGAGCAATTCAACTTTATTTCCCAAGAAAAGAAAGAGGAGAAGGCTGTAAAAGATAGAGGTAAGGATTTATATTTTTTAGGCATATATTTAGTGTTTATGGTATTGACAATTTCAAGTATTATTTTAGGGGGAATGTATATTGGAGATCGTTATACTCAACGGTTACAACGAGAAATATCAAGTATACATAATAAAGCCGATGAAGTTTCAAGTATGCTGAGAAAAATAAAAATTATAAAAGAGCGTAAACAGATAAAAAATTATTCTCTTGATATTATTTATCAAGTATATCAAGCTATTCCACCGGAAATATTCCTTGTTTCAGTATCTTTGGTGGGGGAAGATTCATTGGCTATTCGGGGGACGGCTAATATGATGGCGGAAGTATTTAAATTCGTTGGGAAATTGGAAGGTTCAGGATATTTTGAGAATGTTAAAACAAAATATGCGACGAAACACAAAATAGGTAATAAAGAGCTAACAGATTTTGAAATTAGTTGCCCATTAACTCAAAAAAATGATATTTACTAATTTAAAAAAGAGAGAAAAAATCATATTAACTATTACAATTGTAGTTGTTGGATTTGGTTTGTTGGAAAAAAATGTATTTTTTCCGATGAGAAAGAAAATGAATGCTTCCATAATAAAACAAAAGAACTTAGAGAAGAACTTAGAGAATTTTTTGAGTATGATTGCTCAAGAGGAAATTATTAAAAGTTCTTATAAAAAATATACTGAAGAAATAATACAGCAAGGCTCTAATGAAGAAGAAATGGGCAATTTTTTGTCAGAAATAGAAAAACTGGGATATAAGTGCTTAATTTCGATTAAAGATATTAAACCAGGTAAAATAATAGAAGAAGAAGAGGTTAAAAAATATTTTGTTAAATTAGAAATAGAGTCGAGGATTAATGAATTTGCTGATTATATTTATCAATTGGAAAGTTTGCCCCGATTATTTAGAGTTGAAGATTTTACGATCTCCCCAAAAGATAAAAATTCTTTTATAATGAGAATAGTTCTTACGATAAGCAAAATTGCAATTAACAAAGAATAAAGGCTTATTAAATTACTAAAATTAGGGTCAATAAAAACTCTATATGTTTAGTGTATGTTGAATTGTTTTGAAATCCGGGAATTTAAATTAGAAAATATATAGATTGATGTTTAAAAAGTTAATATTAGTGAATAATTTTAAGCTAGTTCAAAGTTTAATGCTTGAAAGATGCGGCGGAGTGTCTAATCTAAAGTGTCTAGAAGGTGTAATTTTTTCGTGAGGGAAACGTTGAGGAAAGCTGACGGAGCTTAATATAAAGGAAAAAAAGAGGGTCAAAAAATTTTAGAGGTAATAACTAGTTGAGAAATATATTTTCCGAAAAAATGTAGCTATATATTTTGTTATGGGAAAAAATAAGCATTCTGAAGATAAAATAAAAGATAATCGTTCAGCAATAACTATTTCAGCCTAGCAAAAGAGGGATCTCAGGTAAGCAAAGATAGGATATTTTATCAATAAAAAATAATGTAGGAGTAAGAAATAAAATTTATTTATTTTTTAAGACAGTTGTGGTAAAGTAATAAAATAGAAATAGGGGGATAAAATGATTAAAGAGATAGCTACACCAAAATTAAAAAATCCGGTTTTTATCGCTGCTTGGCCAGGAATGGGCGAAGTAGCTTATAGAAGTGCTTTGTTCTTACGGGAAGTTTTAGGCTGTAAGTTATTTGCTAAACTGGAGGCTCACCAGCTTTTTAAGCCTGCGGCGGTTGCAGTTGAAAAAGGAATAATTAGCATTCCTGCTGTACCAGCGGGATTTTTTTATTATTACAAAAGCAAAAATGCTAATGATATTATACTTTTTTTAGGCGAAGCTCAGCCTCCTTTAGAGTATGCGGAGCTTCTTTCAGTAGCCATTATTAATTTTATTAAAAAATATAATGCTAAGAAAATTTTTACTTTTGCAGCTAAACCTGAAGCTATTGATCATAAAGGTAAGTCGAAAGCCTGGGTAGCGGCCACGCATAATGAATTATTAAAATCGTTCGAAAAATTGGGATTAAAAATTTTAAAAGAAGGTCAAATTAGTGGTCTTAACGGAATTATAATAGGTATTGCTAAAAAGAAAGGAATAAAAGGGGCTTGTATTTTAAGTGAAATTCCTTTTTATACTGTCCAGATAGAAAATCCTAAGGCAACGGGGAATATCTTAGGAATAATTAGTAAATATCTTAAATTGAATTTAGATGTTTCATCTATAGTCAAGAGAGGTAAGTTTATAGAAGAAGAAATTGATAAATTGATTACTTATCTTAAAGGTGATACCTCTTCATCTATGCCAACACCTTTGAATGATGAAGATATTGACAAAATAAAGAAAGATTTGGCTGCTTATACAAAATTACCTCATTCTGTACGGAAAAAAATTGAGGGACTTTTTAAAGAAGCTAAAAAAGATATAACAATCGCAAATAATTTAAAAAGTGAACTAGATCAATGGAATGTTTACAAAGAGTATGAAGATAAATTCTTAGATCTATTCAGAAAAAAAGGCAAGGGGAAACAAACTCAATAAACTCGTTAGGCAATAGTATGTGTAACCTGGACTAATATTTCCTGAAAGTTCTTTTAGTCATGGATGTAAAATTTTAAATAAGTAACCTGTATTTTTTTAAAACTTCTAATTGGTATCTTCGATAGTTACATAAATGTTTATTAAATAATAAGTAAAATTGTAAATGGACACATTATTTCTATGAATCCCTATTATTCTAGTAAAGAAATTTTATCTGTAGAAAAAATACGTTCATTAGAAGAAAAAGCAAAACAATTAGGGCTTAAAGAGCGAATTCTAATTGAAAATGCTTCTTCTAGCATGATCTCAGTTATAGATAATTTAAATTTCTATAAAAATGTTTTGGTTATTGCCGGAAAAGGTAATAATGGCGCAGATGTGTTAAGTTGTGCCCGTAAATTAGCAGCAAAAAAATATAAAGTTATAGCGGCAGTGTTGGAAGAAAAACCTTTGGGGAAAGAGGCCCTTTTTCAAAAAAAAATTCTAGAAAAAATTAAAATTCCAGTTTATTCTTTTAATGATAGCAATATAAACGATATAAAAATATTTCTAAAAAATAAATGTTTTATTCTTGACGGGATTTTAGGAATTGGCGTTAAATATGAGGTGTCCGATTTTTATAAAAAAACAATTAGGTTAATCAATGATTCAGATAAACCAGTAGTTGCATGCGATATTCCTAGTGGGCTTGATCCGGATAAAGGGATTGTTTTAGGAGAAGCTGTAAAAGCTGATTATACGGTTAGTTTTATTGCTTACAAAAAAGGGTTTTTTATCAATCAAGGACCAAATTATACTGGGACTATTATTATTACTGATATTGGTATATCCAAGGAAGCTCTTTCTGAGGTAATTTGAAATGTATGAGGAACGTTTCTATAGAGGACAAGTTTTATCTAAGTTTAAATTAGAAGTTTCATTTAATGAAAGTGATCTTCTAGTCTGCACCGATAAAAAAATAGATAAATGTTTTGTTGAGTCTATTTTAAAGAAGTATTATTATCAAATAAAAAAATATGTAAAAGAAAACCCTATTTTCATGAATTCTCTTTTTCCATTAGATGATGATATATCATCTCCGGATATTATAAAAAAAATGATAGAAAGTTCTCGTATATCAGGTATAGGGCCTTTTTCTTCTGTAGCTGGGGCTATTGCTTTTTATGTTGGTAATGAGATATTGGAGATTTGTGATGAAGTAATAATAGAAAATGGAGGTGACATTTTTTTGAAAATTAATGAAGATAAACATTTAGGGATTTATCTTGGAGAGAGATTTAAAATAAAAAATTTGGCATTAAGAATAAGGGAAGAAAAATGTTCTTTTGGGATAGCTTCTTCTTCCGCGGTTATTGGTCATAGTCTTAACTTTGGCAATGCAGATTTAGTGACAGTTATGGCTAAAGATGTTGTTATCGCCGATGGGCTTGCAACTTCTTTATCTAACAAAATTAAAAAAGAAAATGATATAAAAATGATTATTGAACAGGTTAAAACTATACCTGAATTAAAAGGTATTTTTATCGCTTTTGATGACAAAATGGTTTTATGGGGTGATTTAGAAATGGCTGATTGATCATTTTTAAAGGCTAAAGGATAAATGTTAATTGCAAATTGTCCATTTAGACCATAGCGGTAATATGAGTTTTGGATAAGACTGCAAATTTATTTTATCAAAATCATTAACAAAAATTACCCTGTTTTTTAATTTTTTCAATTTTTTTTTTACTTTTTTTTCCTCATTTATGTTTAAATATAAAAAATGAATAGGGATTAATGTGATATTGGATTTGTTTTCTAAATAGTCTGCAAGATCTTGAGCACATGTATGCATTTTGTATAATGATGGATGGGTTTCGAAGAATGATTTGGAGGCGGTGCAATCGTGAATAATGAGTTCAACCTTGCCTGCGGATTTTAGGGTTTTGCTTGAAAAGGCAGTATCTGAACTATAAAAAAATGATTTTTTATCTACAAAAACCTTTATCCCAAATGAATTTTTACAATGTAAATTTTTTATAGCTTGAATCTTTATATCAGGTAGTTCAATAAAAGAGGATTTTTTATAGACATTAAAATAATTTATTAATGAGGTATTATCTCTTGTTTTAGTAGGTATGCTTGAAGAAGTGCCTAAAAATGTGATTTTAGCCATATTAAATTAGTATAATATTTTCATGTAATCTTGTGAAAAATATTTAAATTTGTGATTATCATGAGGTTTAAAAAAGTTCGGTTAAGAGTTTGTTGATTATTTAAATGCGAGAGAGGGGATTTGAACCCCTACAGTATTTCTACCGCTAGCCCCTCAAGCTAGTGCGTCTGCCGTTCCGCCACTCTCGCGTAAAGTTTTAAAGACCTATGAATACTTATCAGTTAATCGTAAACTCAATCCTCGAAACCAAAGAACACTCGCCGGTACAACCAAGAAATTATGTTGCTTTGCAATGGTTGTATCCACTTTGGCATAATTCATATAAAAAAATATAAATTTAAGATAGGACAAATACCAAAGAATTTTGATTTATTTATAGCATATAAAAAATATTTTGGCAAGATCTTAACTCGAAAAATGCGTTTGCAAAAAACCTATATACGCAATGAATAACAAACAAAACAGTTATGTATAAACTGCGATGTGCAAAATAGCACCTTTGTATTTTTCTAAAGTAACTTAGATTTTTTACCCTAACGGGCACATGCCAAGTTTTCCCGTGGAAATTTTGGAATTAACCCTCTGGGTAAATAATGATAACCGCATTATTTGGGTTTAGAAGTTCTTTGATCAAAGATATATTTGCTGCCGGTAAATTTTTTAGCAAGACTTTTCATCTCAGCGCCTAATGAATTTATCTGGGCTGTATGCTGGAAGTTTTTTTCTGAATTCGTTATTATACCTATTGATATGGAAGGAAAATTAAACTTTTGTATTTGGTTATCCCGGCCTTTCGTTTCTATATAACCTTGCAATCTTTCTTTTTCATCAAAAAATTGGGCAGCTATACTATCAAAATCATTTATTATGGTTTTTGCAATTTGTTCCGCATTTTCCGCAAGAGTTATAATTACAAAGTCATCTCCACCTATATGGCCAATGAAATCATTAACTGTACCTTCTTTTTGAATGGACTGTATAAGTATAATTGCAGTTTCTTTTATGGCATTATCGCCTCTCTCAAAACTATAAAAATCATTTAAAGCTTTAAAATTATCAATATCTATATATAGGACAGCGAATGATTCTTGGGTTTTTATTTTTTCAGATAGTTCTTTATTTATGGAAACATTCCCTGGTAAGCGGGTTAAAGGGTTTGCGTCCAAATTAAGATTAGACCGTTTTATAAGCATTTTTATACGAGCAGTTAGTTCTTCCGGCGAAAATGGTTTTACCATATAGTCATCGACTCCAGCTTCAAGGCCGGTGACTTTATCTTCTATTTCTCCTTTTCCGGTCAGCATTAGAATGGGCGTATGGATGAAAAAAGGATCTTTTCTTAATATTTTACAAATATCCGGTCCGCACATATCAGGAAGGTTATAATCTAGAATTAAAAGGTCAGGACTATTTTTTTTTGCTTTTTCAATTGCATCCATACCGTTGCAAGCTTGAATTACTTCATAAGCGCTGTCTAAAGTGGCGAGTAATACGTCTAAAATATCCGGATCGTCATCTACTGTTAAAATTTTTAGTTTATTCATTTTTATCTATTTTTAAAGTAAAATTAAAGATGGTACCTTTTCCTAATTCCGATATAACCCAAATTTTTTCTTTATGATTATCAATTATCCTTTTTACTAGAGAAAGACCTAAACCTGTACCGGGCATTCCCGCTGTAGTTGCCGTACGGTAAAATTCGGCAAATACTTTTTCAATATCATCTTGAGCTATTCCTACTCCAGTATCAGTGACGGACACGATTACTTTATCAAGTAATTCTTCGCATTTTAACATAATTTTCCCGTTTTCGGGAGTAAATTTCAAAGAATTATTTATAAGATTTATTAGGACTCTTTCAATAAGATTTTTGTCCATTAAAACTAAAACTTTTTCAGGAAGAATCGTCGATAATTCTATTTTTTTGTTTTGTATTTGAGGAGAAAGAAAATCTCCAACATCAAGAATTAATTTTACTATATCAGAGGAGGCTATTTTTACTTCTGTTTTTCCTGATTCTATTCGAGCAATATCAAGCAGCATATTTACCATATCAACTAGTTTATTTACATTTAAGTCAATTTTTTCCAATCTTTTTTTAACTTCGGGATTAAGTTCTCCAAATTTTCCCATAACTAATAATGAAGAAAATCCTTTTACCGAAGTTAGAGGAGTTCGTAATTCGTGAGAAACACTGGATATAAAATCTGTTTTTAGTTTACTGATTGTTTCAATTTTTTGTAAGCTTTTAAGTAGCTCATGAGTTTTTTCTTTAACTTTTTTTTCTGCTTTGGTTTTACCTATTTCAAGTTCTTCAAACAAATCTATATTGTCAAGACATCGGCTAAGATACATGCAAATGATTAAGAAGGATTTTTGTTCAGACTTTTTTATTTCTAATGGAAGAAGTAGGTCGGATATTATAAATATCGCATAAGTAAGATCTCTAACTTCTATAGGGGCAACAAGAATATTTTTGCATTGTAAAACATTAACAAATTCTTTATAAAGTTCCGAGTCTGAAGATAAAAATTGTTGACCTTTTATAAAATTTTTTTTGTATTTTAATATGTTTTTTAAAGATTGTATCTTGTGAGGTTCTAAATTAATGTTTGCCAAAGGATCTAAAGTTTCAAAATTTAATATTAAGCCTTTTTTAAAACCGATATCATTAATTACTTTCTCATTTATTTGATGGAATAATTTTTCTTTGTCCAGAATATTGATAGAAGTCGTTATTATATTTTTTATTAAGGATAATTTATTAAGTTCATCTTCTATTTTTTGCTGATATAATTGAAGTTCCATATCGCTTTTGATAATTAGTTTAGCTTGCTGGTCTAAATCATGAATTGTGGTGTTTAGATGGAATAGTTCTCTTTTGAGAAGAGATATCGATTGTGTTTTTTGAAATAGTAAAGATATGAGAGTTATCAAAAAAAATATAGTGATAACAATGATAACTGTGTTTGTAATTCCTAAATTTTCGATAAATAAACTCATTGCCAAAGGGTTATTAAAGAAGTTCCAGATTCTAAGTTGATACGACCTTCTTGACTATCTGAGTAAATTAAATAATCAGAAAATAATCCTATTATATTAAAATTATCACCTAAGATTTTTTTTATTAATTCAATTTCCTCTATTGCTAAATCTTTCAATATGTTTTTTCTTGCTAAAGAGTTCATAATTAAAACCAGACCGTTGTTTTTATTTTTAATGGGGGCTAAAGCTTTTTCTAAGTCATTAATTATAAAACTTGAATCAAAAAGCATTATGTTCCCGTGAGTATTTTCGTTAACTTTACCTAAACAGGTAAGGGATCCGTCTTCTAAAAAGTGAATTATATTTAGTAGTCTACGGATTCCGTATTCTTTGATTCCTAAAGGATAAAATGAAAAAAGATTGTTTTTTACAAATAAATCAAATTTTTCTCCAAGATATTTTTTATATATATTAATAGCAGGCTTGTTATTGATTTCGATAATAACATTCTTATCTGGAATAGCTTTGGTTATCGTGAAAGGTTTGCCTATGGGGAGATAACCGTTTAGTTTTACTGAAGACATCTCGATTCCTTCTACGGCAAAGGTAGTTAATCCTTGATGGATGTTATTGCTGAGTATTTGACGGTTAGAGGATAAATATTTATTGGTATATCCGGAACCAAAAAGATTGAAAAAATTGCCTAAGGATAATCTCATAGCATTGATGTAGTCTGCAGGATTAATTTGATGAGATAGAAAGGAAAAGTTAAATGAATCTTTTTTTTTGGGTCCTTTGATGGAAGCTCGAATGCTGGATTCAATTTTTTCAAGTCCTCCGGTTTCAATAAAAGAAGTATATGTTTTCATGTTTTTATTGTTTATGCAACAGCAAATAATTCCTTTTTGAATTAATCTGTTTTCAAAGATTAAAAATGGGCTTTCTATTCCTAAAATCTCTTTTGGCCTTAAAGTAAGGTTTATGGATTGTAAAATATTCTTTGGGTGATAATGCGGGGTGAAAAGAATAATAAGATTATCTATTCGTGTTGGAAATATTAATTTTATTTTAAGAGAGACCTCTTTAATCGCGGCTTCTTTGTCTCTTTCACTTAGTGCAATAGCAAATTGTTCTTTTATCATTTTTAATGGGTTATTAATATTTCTTTCAAAATTTTATTTGCGTAACTTCATTTGTTTGAATTTATTGTAAATTTTTACTTTTTTATCCTTATTTTTAAGGTACCATAAAGATATAAAAAAATCAATGTATTTGGATAGGTAAACTCTTCAAAGTTTGTTTATTTGCTTTTTCATATTATCGTTTTTTAAAAAATCAATTTTATATCTAGCAACCTAAATATTAATATCTACTCCCTTGCTTAATAATTTTAACCTTAAAACTAATCATTAACAAAACAAGGTAACCTTTTGCGCTGTTGTATAATAGCACAAGCATCCGAGTTTAACGATAAAAAACTAATATTTTCATCGTCTTTTTTAATTTTATTGTATAATAAAATATTTCTTATATTAAATATTTGCATATGACTTTTTTAAAATTATATTCAATTTAACAAGTATATATATAGATTGAAATGATTTTGTTTTTTATTTTCTCCCTTTTTTTCATTTGATTTACCGTTTTAGTTTAGGCTTTATTTTTTATCTTTTATTTTTTAATCTTTGTAATCAGGTATAATCTTCTTCAACGAGAGCCAAAGATTATACCTGGGCTTATAATTTAGAATTTTATTGAAATTTGCATAATCAGGGAATGTTGCCTTTCGCAACGGTTCCACCTTAACTTAAAGTTTTATTTATACTTAAAACCTAAAATTTACCGAAAAATCTAAAATTTTTTTAAGGACGGTTTAAGGAATTCTCTTGACAATTTTAGGGTTTCTGGTATAAATAATTTAGCCTTTTAAGTCGGTCCAGTGAGGTCGGCAAGGGAAAATTATGAAAAATTATATAAAAAATAAATTTAAGCTCGTTCTGAAAAAATAGGACGAGTTTTTTTATTGAAAAAGAGGTATTAATGAAAAAAATATTAGGCAACGAAGATATCAGAAGAACTTTATATAGGTTAACTCATCAGGTTTTGGAAAAAAATCCTAATATTAAGGAATTAGTTGTAATCGGCATACAGACTAGAGGGGTACATTTAGCTAAAAGAGTACAGAGTTTGATAAAAGATCTGGAGGGTATAGATGTTCCTTTAGGAGTATTAGATATTACTCTTTATCGGGATGATTTAACTGCAATAGGACCTAAGCCTTTAGTTAAGGAAACTAGAATTGGATTTGATTTGTCAGATAAAACTGTCATCCTTATTGATGATGTTTTGTTTACCGGAAGAACAGCTAGGGCGGCTTTGGATGAGATTATGGATTTTGGCCGACCGAAATCTATACAGTTTTTAGTTTTGATTGATAGAGGGTATAGAGAGTTGCCGATAAGAGCTGATTTTGTGGGTAAAAATATTCCGACTTCTCGGGAGGAACTTGTTGAGGTTAAGCTTAAGGAAATAGATGGTAATGATGAAGTAATTGTTATGGAGAAAAAAATATAGGTTTAGTTAATAGAAATTAATTATGCAAGAGTGGCAGAAAAAACATATTATAGGAATAAAAGATTTAAATAAAGAAGAGATTGAAACAGTATTTTCTTTAGCGGCATCTTTTAAAGAAATTGCGGAAAGAGATGTTAAAAAAGTTCCGGCGTTGCGGGGAAAAACCATTATAAATTTATTTTTTGAAAATTCGACCAGAACAAGAACTTCTTTTGAATTAGCTGCAAAAAGGTTAAGTGCTGATGTTATAAATTTTTCATCCTCAAATAGCAGTTTGACTAAAGGCGAAACAATTATTGATACTATCAAAACTTTAGAAGCTTATCATCCAAACATTATGATAGTTAGATTAAATGCTGGTGCTTGTTTGCCGTCATTTACTAATTATACTCAGGCTAGCATTATAAACGCTGGGGACGGTAAAAATGAGCATCCTACACAAGCCCTTTTAGATATGTTTACTGTTAAAGAGGCAAAAGGAAGTGTGGAAAATTTAAATGTTTTAATTGTTGGAGATATCGGTAATTCCCGAGTAGCCCGTTCTAATATTTTTGGGTTTCAGAGGTTTTCTTCTAAAATTGTTGTTTGCGGTCCGCCCACGATGATACCTTATGACTTTAATAAGATGGGCGTTACAGTTTCTTATGATTTAGATGATGTTATAGGTAATGCAGATGTTATTATAATGCTTAGGATACAGTCTGAAAGACAGGATAATTTATTAATGCCTTCTTTACGAGAATATGTGGATAAGTTTTCTTTAACTCCCGAAAGATTAAAAAAGGTTAAGAAGGATTGTCTTATTATGCATCCTGGACCGGTAAATTGGGATATTGAAATAAGTTCA